>RECT01000458.1 GCA_007693875.1 Spirulina sp. DLM2.Bin59 | reverse complement strand
GTGGCAATGGGGAGCAGCGCAACCCCATCCTTTGGTATGGCCCGATGGCCAGGGGGAGCCAGGATCCTACGGGAAGATCGCGGTTCAATTTACCGGCCACAGTGATGAGCGGGGGGATCGCCTCCAGATCAAGGTGGGAGCCGCCGCCTGCCAAAATACTCCCCACCCCCAGAGCCTCCGGGTTCAGCAGTTCCACACCTACCTGCACCGTGCCATCCCCTGCTACAGCCACCAGCAAAGGCAATGGCTGCCCCAAGTTTGCGGCCCCGGGGGGAAACCCATCCCCCTCCATTGGTTGCAGCGGGGGTTACAGCTCTTATTGGGGCAACTGTTACGCCAACCGGGGCCGGTGAGGGCAGCAGGTTTAGGGCCCAAAGCCTTGGCTCGGCCTTACAAAACCTTGCCGGGGTGATCCTCACCCATCCCACCCCCTGGGGGGAGGCCTATCGGTTTAACCTGCGGGAGGCGGTGTTAGGGGCGAAGTTAGTCCCCAATCCGGAGCAGATTTTCTTAATCCCCAATCCCACCGCCCTCGCCCTGATCAATCCCCCCACTGAGCCGACGCTTTACCTGGTGAGCAACGATGCCAGCACCGATCTGGCGATCGCCCTCCCCGATGGCCAAATCTTTCACCAATCCCATCCCTACGGCCGGGATGCCTTCCACGCTGATATTTTCTATCAACTCCTCTATCCCCAATGGTTGCCGGAGCAGGATTTCCTCAATACAATCACCTGGGATCTCCCCTGGCCCGGCAACCCCGATCGCCGTCGTCGGGAAGCCGCCGCCGTGGCCCTCACCCGTCATCCCATGGGGGAAATGGTCTTAACCATCGCCGCCCGGGTGGCCCAAATCCTCCACCATCAACCCACGTTCACCAGCCAATTGGGGGCGCAAACCTGGGGGATTAGCCATGAAGGGATTCAGGAAAAGATCCTCCGGGCTTGGTTTGAGTCCTTTAATGGGGTGTTAAATGATCTCCTCAGTTTGGCGGGGGTGACGACGACAGAAATTGCAGCGGTCTATTGGCAGGGGGATTTGCTCCGCAGTACCCTCGGAGAGTTAAGGGAGCAGTTGGGCTGGAAGTTGCCCAATGCGCAACTGGTGGCCCAAGATACGCCTTTAGCGGTGGGAGCGGTGCAATTGCCCCAACAGCCGGATTGGGGGGAACGGGTCGAACATCAATACAGTGATTTTTTTCTCCTGGCGGAACTGTTACGCATTGCGCCCCAGGGGGATGTCAGCCTCGATTCCCTCTGTGGGCTACTGCAACGGCGGGGGGTTAATGCCAAGGTTTGCCGTGAGGCGCGGCGGGCTTACCCCTTGACGGCTTTGCTCCAGGGGCAACTGCCGGGGGGCTTGGTTCCGGATTTGGCGGATCCTTGGCTCCTCCCTCAGGGGGCAGCGGCCTACAAGGCTCTCACGGCGGCCCCCCTCTTGACCCCCAATGAGGAGGGCACCGCTTACCGTTTCAATTCCTCCCAAGCCCAACGCCTCGCCCAATACCTCAAGCTCTGTTTAGCCACCACCCATCAAACCCTCAAGGAACCCCTGAGTTTCAACCCCCCCAGGTTTTAAACTGGGGGGAGTTTCTCACGGATTAAATTATGTCTACTGTTACTGCTCCTTTTGGGTCTTGGCGATCGCCCATCACCGCCGATTTAATTGTCTCGGGTTCCATTGGTTTAGGGGGGGTCTATCGGGATGGCGAGACGCTGTATTGGACGGAGAGCCGGCCCCAAGAGGGGGGAAGGACGGTGATTGTGCAGGGGGGATGGGGAACGGGGAACGGGGAACGGGGGGATGTGGATATGACTCCGGCTCCCTTTAATGTGCGATCGCGGGTGCATGAGTATGGCGGCGGGGCGGTGTTGATTGCGGGGGGGGTGATCTATTTTGTCAATTTTGCGGATCAGCGGATTTATTGCCATCGGCCCGGGGAAACGCCGCAACCTTTAACGCCGGAGGGGCCGTGGCGTTATGCGGATTTTGTTTTAGATGGGGAGCGCGATCGCCTCATTACCGTTTGTGAGGATCACAGCGGGGATGGCCCGGAGCCGGAGAATTATTTGGCGGCGGTGAGTTTGGCGGATGGGACGGTGACACCGTTGGTGAGGGGCAGTGATTTTTACAGTTCGCCTCGGTTGAGTCCTGATGGCCGGAGTTTGGCTTGGTTGGATTGGCAGCATCCCCAAATGCCTTGGGATGGAACGCGGTTATGGGTGGCGGGCGTGGGGGAAGATGGCCAGTTAACGGCCCCTCGCTCTGTGGCGGGGAGTGAGACGGAATCGGTGGCGGTTCCCACTTGGAGCCCCGATGGTCGGCTCTATTTTGTCAGCGACAGGAGTAATTGGTGGAATCTGTATCGGGAAGATGCTGCGGGAATTACGGCCCTTTGCCCGATGGAAGGGGAGTTTGCCTATCCCCATTGGGTTTTTGGTTTGCAACCCTATCAATTCCTTGATGCCCATCAGTTGCTCTGTACCTATAGCCAGCAGGGCCAGGATTATTTGGCTCGGTTGGATACGCTGACGGGGGAACTGCACCCCATTGCTCCTCCTTTCACGCAGTTTGGGGATTTCCAAGTTGTCGATGATGGGGCGGCGGTGGTGATGATTGTCGGGTCTCCCACGGAACCGACGCGATTAATCCGCCTTGACCTCACCAGTTGGGAACATCAAACTTTGAAAACAGCGGCGAGTATTGCTGTTGATGCCACTTATTTTTCGATTCCAGAGGCGATCGCCTTCCCCACCGATAACGGCCTGACGGCCTACGCCTGGTATTATCCCCCCTTCAACCCGGACTACACCGCTCCGGCGGGGGAGTTGCCCCCCTTAATTGTCAAAAGCCATGGGGGGCCGACGGCGGGGGCGACGGCAACGCTAAACCTCCGGATTCAATATTGGACGAGTCGGGGGTTTGCGGTGGTGGATGTCAACTATGGCGGCAGTATTGGCTATGGCCGGGAATATCGCCAACGGTTACAGGGGCAATGGGGCATTGTCGATGTGGCGGATTGCACCTCTGCAGCGGTGTATTTGGCGGATCAGGGTTGGGTGGATCGGGAGCGGTTGGCGATCGCCGGGGGCAGTGCGGGGGGTTATACCACATTGGCGGCTTTGACGTTTAAAGATGTCTTCAAAGCGGGGGCCAGTTACTACGGGGTGAGCGATTTAGCGGCCCTTGCCCAAGATACCCACAAGTTTGAAGCCCGCTATCTGGATGGTTTGATCGGTAAATACCCAGAGGATCAGGAAATTTACGAGGAGCGATCGCCCATCCACCATTTAGATCAATTGGCTTGTCCGGTGATCTTTTTCCAAGGGTTGGAGGATAAAATTGTCCCCCCCAATCAAGCAGAAATGATGGTGGCGGCCCTCAAGGATAAGGGTTTGCCGGTGGCCTATGTTGCCTATCCTGAGGAGCAGCATGGTTTCCGCCAAGCTGCCAACATTAAACGCACGTTGGACGGTGAATTTTATTTCTACAGTCGTATTTTCAATTTCACCCCTGCTGAAGATTTAGAGCCTTTGACAATTTTCAATTTGTGATGATTGCACAATTATTCCTCCTGAGTTAACACACCTATCGCCATTTCTTGCGCCATTTCTTGCCATGCGAACTCTCACTCAATGGTCAGTCGCCGATTACCAACAAATGCAGGCCCAGGGTTTTCTGGATC
>RECT01000268.1 GCA_007693875.1 Spirulina sp. DLM2.Bin59 | reverse complement strand
CTCATCAAACAGGTGCGCCACCAAAGCAGAATCCCGGTCTAACCCCAGGGTCAACTGGGTCAAATCATTGGAGCCGATGGAGAAACCATCAAACACCTCGGCAAATTGATCCGCCAGGATCACATTACTGGGCAACTCACACATCACATAGACCTGCAAGCCATTCACGCCCCGTTTTAACCCCTGTTTGCCCATTTCCGCCAACACATGACGACCTTCATCAGGCGTGCGACAGAAGGGAACCATGGGGATCACGTTGGTCAAACCCATATCATCCCGCACCCGTTTCAGGGCCTTGCATTCCAGCGCGTAGGCTTCCCGGTAATTGGGGTCATAGTAACGGGATGCGCCCCGCCAGCCGATCATCGGGTTTTCTTCCTTCGGTTCAAACTGACGACCGCCCAAAAGGTTGGCATATTCATTGGATTTGAAATCGGACATCCGCACCACCACTGGTTTCGGATAGAAGGCAGCGGCGATCATCCCGATCCCCCGAGCCAACTTGTCCACAAAGAAATCCGGTTTATGGGTATAGCCCTGGGTGAGCCGTTCAATTTCCCCCTTCACCCCTTCATCTTCCAATTGGTCGAACTTAATCAACGCCATCGGGTGAGCTTTAATGTGGTTGGCAATGATGAACTCCAACCGCGCCAGCCCCACGCCATCGGCGGGAATCCCAGCCAACGTAAAGGCCTGTTCCGGGTTGCCGATATTCATCAAAATCTGCGTCCGGGTTTTCGGCAGGTTGTCCAACTTGGTTTGATGGACTTCAAAGGGCAACAACCCTTCATAAACCAAACCTTCTTCCCCTTCCGAGCAGGAAACCGTCACCTCTTGGCCGTTATCGATCGCCTCCGTGGCATCCCCACAACCGACGATGGCCGGAATCCCCATTTCCCGCGCAATGATCGCAGCGTGACAGGTACGCCCCCCTTGGTTCGTGACGATCGCACTGGCCTGCTTCATAATCGGTTCCCAATCCGGGTCGGTGCGGTTGGTAACGAGGACTTCACCGGCTTTGAACTGGTTAATATTGGAAACGTTGTGAATGACGCGGGCTTTACCTTGACCGATGGCCGCCCCCACACTGCGCCCGGTGGCCAACACTGTGCCCCGTTCCTTCAGTTCATAGCTTTCGAGGATGTTATCGGCTTTTTGGGATTGCACCGTTTCCGGCCGAGCCTGAACGATGAACAATTCCCCCGTGCAACCATCTTTAGCCCATTCAATATCCATGGGGGTATATTGGCCCCGCCCTTGGGAATAGTGATCTTCAATGATGATCGCCCATTTCCCCAGTTGGAGAATTTCCGCATCCGAGAGGCAGAATTTTTGCCGTTCCGGTTCGGGAACTTCGACGTTTTTCGTCAGTTTAGAACCGCCCACATCGTAGACCATTTTAATGGCCTTCGTGCCGAGGCGTTTTTCTAAAATGGGGGTGTAGCCATCTTTGAGCGTCGGTTTAAAGACGAAATATTCATCGGGGTTCACTGCACCCTGGACGACGTTTTCCCCTAAACCATAGGCAGCGGTAATCAGAGCCGCATTTTTAAACCCGGTTTCTGTGTCAATGGAGAACATCACGCCGGAGGTAGCCAAGTCAGACCGCACCATTTTTTGCACCCCAACGGAAAGGGCAACGGTGAAGTGATCAAAACCATTATGTTGACGATAGGAAATGGCGCGATCGGTGAACAAAGAGGCAAAGCATTTATGGCAAGAGTCTAAGACCCCTTTCACCCCTTGGACGTTGAGGTAGGTTTCCTGTTGACCAGCAAAACTGGCTTCCGGAAGGTCTTCAGCGGTGGCACTGGAGCGCACAGCTACGTCGGTATCTTGGGTTTGGGTATCGCAGACATCACGAAATTCAGGGTCGAGGCGATCGCTGAGGGAAGAACTGCAACTATACCGTTGGCAGAGTTTTTTATAGGCCAGGGCGATCGCATCTTGCAAATCTTGGGGGAATGGCGTATGGAGGATCAAGGCCCGGGCCTGTTTGCCCCGCTCTTGGAGGTTGTAAACATCATTCACATCTAAATCTGCGAACAACCGTTGCAATTGGGCTTCCAACCCCGCCTGTTTAATGTAGTAGCGATAGGCATAGGCAGTGGTGGCAAACCCGCCAGGGACGTTAACCCCCTGGGATTGCAACTGTTGGATCATTTCCCCAAGGGAGGAGTTTTTACCCCCCACTAATCCGACATCTTCGCTCCGAACTTCATCAAACCAGAGAATAAAGGCTTGATCACGAGCGGCGGTGATGGTTGGGTCGTAGGCAGTGTGTACCATAACGTCTCCTAACTAAAAAAACAGTAAAAAAAGCAGATTAAACTTTCCCCCAGATCAGGCTAAACCGCAGCCGAATCCAGGCAGGCAATGGCCAAAGTATCTTCGGCACAAAAACGATCAAAAACAACGACGAGAGAACGACGATTTCAACGGCAAATGCGATATCTGTAACCCCTGAGGCGATGGGTACTCAAATCAAGCTGATTTGGAAAAAGGGACTCAGTGAATGCCAAACACCACAATTTGCTGCCATTAGACACTCCTAATCTGCGAGGAACAGTGGGTCAGCTAACGGTCAGCGGCAAGGAAATCAGGGTTTGTCACTGGATGCTATCTGGCCACAACTTCAGTCTAAAACTTTGCTCCCCCTTCAGTGCCCTTTACTTTGGAATTCGTTACGTTCGCTACAGAAAAATCTTCAAAAAGGCTCACGCCTCTCCAGGCTGCCCTGGGGGCGCTTCCCGGTGGGGGCTGGCCTGTTCACCCCCACCCCAGGATTTATTTAGAATGGAGGGTGATGGTCTTTGGTCATCTCAACCGCAATTTTTCAGAGTTTTGCCCTTCATGTTACCTGTAGATTTAATCAATCGGAGTCCGGGGGTGATTTGTCCAGAGGCTAGTTTAACGGCGGCGATCGCGCTGCTCCATCGCCAGCAACTCCCGCTCCTTTGGGTTTGTGGTGGGGATGGCCAACTGTTGGGACTGCTTCCGTCGTCGGCAATTTTCGCCCAGGTTCTGGCACAGCCATCGGCCTTCAATGCCGATCGCCTCACCGTGGGGGCAACCATGTTGTCCCCCCCCCCTGTCCTTAGCTTTGAGGATCTCAAGGAGGGTCAAGATCTCCAAGCTTGGTTTACGGCCCAGAAGTTGCCGTTACTGCCGGTGGTGGATGGGGAGGGCAAGTTATTGGGGGCGATCGCCCAAAGCGACTATCTTACCGCCCAACTAGCGGCCGAAAGGGCAGTCCACCATGAGAGCGCCAGCCACTATCAATCTCTCATCAAAACCATTCCTGATTTAATCATTCGCTATGACCGGAACGGCAAATATTTAGAAATGCTCTGTGGCGGCAGGGTGCAACTACTCAATGGTTGTCTCGATAACACGGGGGCAGACCTCTGGGAAGTGCTGCCTCCCCATTTAGCCAGTCAACGCTTGGACTATATTCAGAGAACCCTCGAAAGCGGCGAAATGCAGCGATATGAGTATGACATTGAAGTTGCTCCCGGAAAATGGTGTCACGAAGAGGCCTATATTTCCGTAGCTGGTGCGGATCAGGTGATTATGCTCATTCGTGATATTAGCGAACGGGTTAACGTGCAATCTGCCCTCGCTCAGGAAAAAGCCTTGATGCAATCTTTAATTGATTCTATCCCTGACTTGATTATCTATAAAGATTTAGAAGGGGTTTACCGAGCTTGCAATCAGTCGGCGCGGGGAATTTTGGAAAAAGGGCAGGATGAAATTATTGGCAAAACGGATTTTGAGCTATTTCCCGAAGTCATTGCCCAAAACCACCGCGATCATGATCTGCATGCCCTCAATGGGCGAATGTCGATCCGCCGTGAAAAGTGGGTCACGTTTAAGGATGGTACACAACGGCTGTTGGAAATTGAAAAAACCCCCTTTGTGGATGCTCAGGGAAAAATCCTCGGCATTATCGGTGTGGGCCGGGATGTTACCGACCGAGAGCGGGCAATTGAAGATCTTTTAAATAATCTGATTAAAGAAAAAGAAGTTCTCGATCTAAAAAGTGACTTTATCACCATTGCTTCCCATGAGTTCCGTACTCCCCTGACGGTAATCATGGCATCCGCTAAGTTAATGCGCCATTGTCTAGACCGCTTCACCCCCAACCAACAGATAGAACAGTTAGACCAAATTTTGCGCAGTAGCGATCGCATTTTAGCCCTTTTAGAGGATATTCTTGTCCTCAACCAAGCCGATGCGGACAAACTCAACTTTATTCCCGCTGCCTGCAACCTTGAGCAGTTTTGTCAAACCCTCTATCAAGAAATAGTCACGACCCATTCCTCTACCATCCAGTTTCACTACATCGGCTCCCCCAACTGTGTCGTTACCATGGATGAAAAGCTGCTGCGGTATATCCTCAATAACTTACTCAGTAATGGGATTAAATACACATTGGAACGGACTCCCATTGAATTTATCGTCACTGTTGGCCACCACTACATTCAATTTACAGTGACTGATCAGGGCATTGGCATTCCCCCCGATGCCCTTAACTATGTGTTTCAACCCTTTTACCGTGCTAAAAATGTCGGGAATATTCCCGGCACAGGCCTGGGGTTGGCGATCGCAAAGCAGGCGGTGGATCTCCACGGTGGCGTGATCGACTGTCGAAGCCAACTGGGCCAAGGCACGACCTTTACTGTCCGTTTGCCCCGCTCTAGTGACCTCACCAAGAAGTCCTAACCTCACCAAAGCCATGAGCGATCGCCCAACGGTCTGGTGAAATTAGGACTCCGCAAACTACGGGGAATGGGGTTAAACCCTATACCCTATTCATTGGGGCCAATGGGAACATTCAGTTTCCGGTAGGGCACCGCATTAATATTAATGGAGGCGGTGGAAACCCGAGGGCTGCTGCTGCCTTTGGCGCTGCTTAAGCTGCGAGCGGTGGCCAAGAAGTTGGAGGGGTCGCCAGCTTTGGCTTGTTTTTCCTGAGGCACAAACCGACGGACAGAGTTCTGCCAAACGATTTGCGGGAAGCCAAACACCAAACGATAGTAAGCATCGTAACGGGGGGATTTGAGGTTAAAGGGCATTTCCCCTTGATCCCGGCTGGGCAAGCTGCGGCGGCGTTGGTACGGCACGATGCTATCACCGAAGGCGGTCAGGTATTCTTCAGAGTTGAGTAACTCATCGATGAACCCTTGAGTGCCTTTGGTGGCAACGGTGATCGACCAAGCGATTTTTTCCCGTTCGCTGTAGACATCACGGCCCAAAACGCGCTGGACGGTTTGCTCAACAAAACGGTAGTTGCTGTTGAGGTCGTAGAAGCTGCGCTTATAGCGATCGGATAACACCAAGCCCCGGATAAACTGGCGCACGCTGATTTGGCCATTGCGCAGTTGGGACTCTAGCACGGGTTCGCGGTCTGCTTTGAAGGCATGGAAAAAGATCTGGCGATAGGCAGCCCAGATCAGGTTATCCATATCATCATTGGACAGGACGCTATCCGTAGAAAAAATGATCGAGTCCTCATCGGTGCCCACGCCGTAGCCAGCAACGCGGCTGTTTTGACTACTGGGTGTGTAGTTTAAAAGAGGAAGAGCCAATGTAAAACCTCCGTATTTCTTACAATTTTTTACAAAGTTTAACCCCTATCATAGAGGAGAGGGGAACGAACCGCAGAAAAATCTTATCAATTCTTAGAAAATGTTGTGGCCCCTAGGGTTCCAGGGCTAGCGGGGCCTGGAAAGAACCCGATGGGGGAGGGGTTGCCAGGGGCGATCGCCCCCCTGATCTGCACCCTCAAATGTTAATCCAGATCATGAAAATTTATGAACTTTTGTTAATAAAGATTCATTTTTGAACCCGCTTTGAGCCAGCATTGCTGCCCCTTGACGGCGAGGAAGCCAATGGTTGCCCTTGGGGGTTAAAGCGGATGGCGATCGCCCCCTCCCCCACTCCCCACTTTTTGATACAGTTAAACCCGACTTTACCCCCCCCAAACCCCCATGGAAAACCGTTGGAACCCCGCTGAAGCTGCCCAATACCACACCGATCTAGATCTCCGGGTCTATAGCTCTCGCCTCTTGGGCCAAGACCCTAGCTTGGTTCTCCATGGGGGGGGGAATACGTCGGTGAAGGTGACGGAAACGAATATTGTCGGGGAATCGGAGGAAATCCTTTATGTAAAAGGCAGTGGGTGGGATCTGGCTACCATTGAGGCGGCGGGGTTTGCGCCGGTACGGATGGCCCATTTACTCAAGTTGGCGAAGCTCGATCGCCTCAGTGATCCCCAAATGGTCAACGAGCTAAAAACCCAAATGACCAACGCCAGCGCCCCCTCGCCTTCGGTGGAAACGATCCTCCATGCGATCTTGCCTTATAAATATGTGGATCACACCCATGCCGATGCGGTGGTGACGGTGACAAATACGGCCAATGGGGGGGAACGGATTCGGGAGATCTATGGCGATCGCCTCGTGATCATTCCCTATGTCATGCCCGGCTTTGACCTGGCCCGCCTCTGTGCGGAAAAATTCACCGCTGAAGCGGGGCCGCAAACTGTGGGCATGGTGTTGATGAATCACGGCATCTTTTCCTTTGGGGCGACGGCTCAGGAATCCTACGATCGCATGATCGAATTGGTGGCCATGGCGGAAACCTATCTGGCCCAACAGGGAGCGATCCAACCCCTCACTCCCGGCACAGTTTCCCGGGGGGACAGTCGTCAGGACTTAGCCCAACTCCGTTACGATCTGGCCCAAACTGCGGGCTTTCCGGTGATCCTCGCCACCCACACCACCCCCAAAACCCTGGCCTTTGCCCAACGGCCCGATCTCGCCCAGATTAGCCAGCAGGGGCCGGCTACCCCGGATCATGTGATCCGCACAAAACGGCTCCCGTTACTTGGCCGCGATGTAGCCAGCTACGCTACCCAATATCAAGCCTATTTCCAAACCCATGCCCAACCGGGGCTAACCATGCTCGATCCTGCTCCCCGCGTCATTCTCGATCCAGAATGGGGCCTTTGTACCGTGGGCAAATCGGTGGGGGCGGCGGCGATCGTTGCCGATATCTACGACCATACGATGGATGTGATCAGCCAAGGGACAGCTTTGGGAGGCTATCAGGCGTTACCGGCGGCGGATTTGTTTGCGGTGGAATATTGGGATTTGGAGCAGGCGAAGCTGCGCAAAGGGGGCAAGCCGCCGGAATTTACCGGAGAAATTGCCCTGGTGACAGGGGCGGCTTCGGGGATTGGTAAGGCTTGCGCGGCGGCGTTGCTCAAAAAAGGGGCGGCGGTGGTGGGGTTGGATATTGACCCGGCCATTGTGGGTTTATTTGATGGGCCGAATTTTTGCGGCATTCCCTGCGATGTCACCGATGAAGGGGCGATTACGATCGCCATTGAAAAGGCGGTGCGTCAGTTTGGCGGCGTGGATATGGTGGTTTTAAATGCGGGGATTTTTCCCCCCAGTCGGGCGATCGCCCATCTCGATCTTGACCATTGGCGCAAGGTGATGGCCATTAATCTCGATGCCAATTTAACCCTATTGCGGGAACTGTACCCCTGTTTAAAGTTGGCTCCCCAAGGGGGCCGGGTGGTGGTGATTGGTTCTAAAAATGTGCCTGCGCCGGGGCCGGGGGTGGCGGCCTATTCCGCAGCCAAGGCGGCCTTAACCCAATTAATGCGGGTGGCGGCCTTGGAATGGGGGGGGGATGGTATCCGCATCAATGCGGTACACCCTAACGGTGTGTTTGATACGGGGATTTGGACGGAGGAGGTATTGCAAGCGCGGGCGGAGCATTACGGTTTGACCGTGGCAGATTATAAAACGAATAATCTCCTCAAAGTGGAGGTGACGAGCGCGGCAGTGGCGGATCTGGCGATCGCCCTTTGTACCCCCCTGTTTGCCTGTACCACCGGGGCGCAAATTCCCATCGATGGGGGCAATGAGCGGGTGATTTAGGGTGGTCAGGGCGAAAAATTTTTCGCCCCTACAAATTCTCGCTCAGGAGATCTGAGGCCAAGCAATAGCGATCGCGCCCCTCCTGCTTGGCCATATAGAGGGCTTGATCAGCGGTTTCGATCAGCAAACTGGGTAAGCTATCGGGGGGCGGGGTGAGGGCGGCAATGCCCATACTAATCGTGATCTGACTGTTGATCCGTGAAGCATCATGGGGGATCGCCAATTTCTGGAGGGCGGTTTGAATCCGCTCCGCCACTGTCAAAGCTTGGGCTTCATCAAAACCCGGCAGCACGAGGGCGAATTCTTCCCCCCCATACCGGGCTGCCAGATCCGTTGGCCGGGGTAGGATTTCCTGAAGGATTTGGGCAATCTCCTGGAGGGCGCGATCGCCCATCAGATGGCCATAGTGATCGTTATAGGCTTTGAATTCATCCACATCGCAGAGGATAAGGGCAAGGGGGTGCTGTTGTCGATAGGCAAAGGCCCATTCATCAGCAAGATAAGTATCAAAGGCGCGGCGGTTGGCAATTTGGGTGAGGCCATCGAGGGCGGCGAGGCGGTTGAGTTGGGCGTTGGCTTCCATCAGGGCCTGTTCAACAATTTCCCGCTGGGCAATTTCTGCCTCAAGGCGTTGGTTATTGGCGGTGAGTTCTTCGGTGCGGGCTTGAACCTGGGCCTCTAGGGTTTGGGCGTATTCTTCAATTTGTTCATAAAGGCGGGCATTGGTGATGGAGATGGCGGCCTGGGCGGTGAGGACATCGAGGATCAGGCAACGGTCTTGGGTGAAGGTGTCGGGGAGTAGGCGGTTTTCCAGGTAGATGATCCCTTTGAGTTGGCCTTGATAAAGGATAGGAGCGCAGAGGATGGCGCAAACTTCATGTTCAACAATGTAGGGGTCTTGGGTGAAGCGACCGCTGCGACAGGCGTGATTGAGGACAACGGTTTCTTGGGTGCGGCGGACGTATTGGACGACAGTTTGGGGAAATACTTCGTTGGCGTTAACGGGGATGGTTTGGCGAATTTCAATATCGTCGGCGTTGATGTGGCCGACGGCTTGGATCATCAGGGTATCGCCTTCACAGAGCATGAGTACGCCTTGGTCGGCTCCGGCATTTTCCATAATGATCGTCAGCAGTTTTTTGAGCAGCCGGGTGAGGACAATTTCTTTGGAAATGGTTTGGGCTGCCTCCATGATGGTGGGAAGATCCAGTTGTTCGAGGGGGTTGCTGTTACTGGTGACGATGGTGGCGGTGGTGGTTTGTTCGGAGCCAGTGGTTTGGCGTTGTTGACGGCGGATGATGTTGAAGATGTGGGGGTATTCTTTTTCAAGGGCGCGGACTTTGGCCACGGCTCCCCAACGGATATAGGCGTAGTAGGCTTCGGTGAGGTAGAGTTCCCCGATTCTTTGCCGACCGAGGGCCAGGTAAAAATCTCCGGCCCGTTCATAGGCGATCGCCTCTTCTTGGACAAATCCCGCTGTTTGGGATTGGGCGATCGCCAAATCATACAACTCCATTGCTTCCACAGTTTGACCCAAAACCCGCGCCTTTTCCGCTAACACCAATGTGTATTTGTGGAGATAATTTTGGGGGGCATGGTCAGACCACCCTTTTAATTTTTCCAGTTCAACGCCAATGCTGGCTAAATCCTCTGAGCCGGAATGGGCCAGCTTGGCCAAAACCGTGTAAAACGTATATTGCACATAGTGAACCTGGCCTTGCACCACCGTCGTATAGTCTTGACTTTGTTCACTATATTGACAGGCATTTTCAAACCGTTTAAATTGATAGGCTAAATGCAACTTCGCCAGATAGACATAAAATAAAACAATCGTTGCGCCACTTTCTTCAAAAATAAAGATGGTTGATTCTTCTTCCAAAAATTGCCCTGTCAATATCAAAGGATCATCGGCTTGATTTAAAAGATTGGCGATCCACTGACCCACGATATTGATTAACCAGAGTTGATATTCTTGTTGAGATTTCTCGATGAAATCGCCGTATTCTTTGCGAACTCTTTGCGCCTTCTCTAAAGTTTTACCCGCAAAAAAGTAATGATCACAGTAAAATTGGGCTGCATGACAAGCATACTCAACATCCCCCACATTGAGAGCCGATTGAATTGCTCTCTTAAAGCTTTTCAATGTTCGATCAATCGGCTCTTTTTTGTGTTGCAAGTTAACACTATTGCTCACTAATAGTTGGGGTAAAAGCTCTAACTGACCGAGATTTTCTAAAACCTCGATGGCAATCTGGCCCAATTCATAGGCAAAATCCAACGTTGTCAAGGAAAAACTACACATTGTTGCATAGGTGCAATAGGCATAGGCTGAAGCTGGGGCATTGCCGTATTGGAACGAGAGGGACAGGATTGTATAAATAATCGCTAATGTCACCTCACTATTAATAAATGCCGCTGGCCGGTGCAGTTGGGTTAAGACCTTCAGGGCTTCCGTTTTTAACGGATCAGTCATGACCGGCAACTGGGTTAACTGAGCTAAATCAAACTCCTGAGGCGGACTGTCCACTAACTCAACGCCCAATTTTTCCAGAATCGATAGGCCAATATCTAGGGCAACAGTTTGCTGATTTTTGGCCAAGGCAAGCTTAATCTGTAATTCATAAAAAATTAACTGTTCAAGGGAAGATTGAACCTGTGTTAATGCCAATTGACACAGTTCTTCTGCCTGCTCTAGATTAGTATTTAAATATTCAGCGTTAGCCGCAGCTTGATAGAGATCGAGGGTTAAAGCATAGTTAGTTTCCCAACTTTGTTCAGCCAATAATTGCAACCCCGTATTCAAATATTCAACCGCTGCATCATAGGCAATATTTTGCTGGGCCCGTTGCCCCGCCCACAAGTTCAACTCCGCCAGTTCATCCCGCTCTGCCTGCTCCGTTAACAACCCCAAGCCAATATTTAACTGATTCGTCAACGCAAAAATATTCGCCCGCCGCTCCTCCGGGGGAATATGGGCCAACAACAACCGCCCAATTTGCAGATGGGTTTCCTGTCTTTCCGCCTCCGGAATTAAACTATAGGCCGACTGCTGCACCCGGTCATGGAGAAACCGATAGTCCACCTCCACATCCCGCAACCGATCCGCCTCCGACAGGTCAAAAATGGCCGGAATCCGGTAATTATCCCCCATGGGCAAAATTAGCCCCACCTGAAGCGCAGACCAAAGAATCCCCGCCATCGCCACCGGGGACTCCTCGCAAATCGTCGCCAAAATCTTCAAACTAAAACGGTTGCCAATGCAAGCCGCTAACTTTAACGCCTTCTGAGCCGCCCCTGGCAACTTGGCAATATTTCGCGCCATCAACTCCAAAATATTCAGATCCGTTAAACCGACGGCCTGGATTTCCTGAATATCCCAAGACCAGCCATTGCTGGCGGGATCGTAGTGTAACAACCCTTCCCCATAGAGGGTTTTGAGTAATTGGGTGAGGAAAAAGGGATTTCCTTGGGTTTTGTTGTAGATCAACTCCGTCAACAGTTCCCGCTCCGAGGCAGCAACCTCGCCGTGGAGCGTATCCGCCAACAATGCCGCCACACTCTCCACCGCTAAAGGCTGCACTGTAATCCAATTCACCACCGTTTCAGTGGCGGTGATTTTTTCCAGGCTCTCGGTGAGGGGATGGAGGGAGCCCACTTCGTTATCGCGATAGGCTCCAATTAACAGCAGGTAATGACTTTCTGGGTCGGTGATCAACAATTCCAGCATTTCCAGTGATGCCGTATCTACCCATTGCAAGTCATCCAGGAAAATCACCAAAGGATGATCCTGCTGACAAAAGACCTGAACGAATTGCCGAAAGATGCGATTAAAGCGGTTTTCCGTTTCCTGCATCCCCAGCATCGGCACTTCCGGCTGAGGGCCAATAATTAGCTCCAGTTCGGGGATGACATCGAGGATGATGACACCGTTTTCCCCCAAGGCTGCTAGGAGTTTGCTGCGCCATTGGGCCAGTTGGGCATCGGTTTCCCCCAACAATTGCCGCGTCAGGTCTTGGAACACCTGAATTAACGCCGCGTAGGGGATATTCCGCATGAATTGGTCAAATTTCCCGGCGGCGAAGTAGCCCCGTGCCGCCACCATCGGCTTTTGCACTTCGTTGATGATCGCAGTTTTCCCGATGCCGGAATAGCCCGCAACGAGGATCAACTCGCTGGGGTTGGGGGGATTTTTCCCTTCGGGGAGATGAGAAACACGGTCAAAGGCGGTGAGGAGTTGGGCGACTTCGGTTTCCCGGCCGTAGAGTTTTTGGGGGATGAGCAGTTGGGGGTCGCGATCGCGCTCCTTCAATCTCAACGAAATTTCCCCCGTCCCTAACCATTGCTGCTGACATTGCTCCAGATCAAACTGTAACCCCGCCGCGCTTTGGTAGCGGTCTTCGGCATTTTTGGCCATTAAGATCCGCACCAGTTCGCAGAGGGTGGGGGGAAGGTCGGGGTTGAGGGTTTCGAGGGCGGGGGGAGTTTTGGCAATGTGGGCATGAACTAACTCCATCGGATCAGTGGTGGTGAAGGGGAGTTGACCGCTGAGGAGTTCGTAAAATGTCACCCCCAAGGAATAAAAATCGGTGCGGTAATCGAGGAGGCGATTCATCCGCCCGGTTTGTTCGGGGGAGAGGTAGGCAAGGGTTCCTTGCAGGAGGTAGAGATTATCGCTGTTAGCCTGTTCTTGGTTGAGGGCGATCGCAATGCCAAAGTCAGCGATTTTAACGGTTTTGGTGGTGGGGTTGTAGAGGATGTTGCTGGGTTTGAGGTCTTTATGGATGATGGGGACGCGGTGGATGGTGTTGAGGGCTTGGGCGGTGGCGATCGCCACCCCAAAAAAGTCCGCCAAGGGCATTGGCGTTCCCCGATAGAGGTCATAGAGGGAGCTGGCCCCAAAGTCTTCAAGGATCAGCACCAAACCATTGCCATCCCGTTCAATGCTGTAGGGCTTGAGGATGTGGGGATGGTCGATCTGGCTCGGCATGGCGTATTCCTGTCGCAGGCCGGCCAGTTCTTCCAGAGTGGGATATTCGGCTTTGAGGAATTTGAGGATTACCGGGGCCTGGTCGCGTTCCCGCTGGCCGCGATAAATGAGCGTCGATGGACTCTCATAAACCTGTTCACCAATGACGTATCCCGTTAAATTGACCATGAAATTCTTCTTTTTTTAGGGTTGTGTGCAAGCAGATCTCAGTTATTTCGCGAAATAGGTGTAGATTTTCCGTCAAATAACCCCTGAATGTTTTGATGATGCTTACAAGGAGCTAAGGCCCTACCAATTTTTTAAGCCCACCCTGTCCCCCCCCTCCCCATTTCCTGGCCCCCTCGAAATTTAACAAATTCTGCCTGTGATGGGTGTCACCCCCACAACTGAGATCCCTCACCACCAAACCTGCCCCCCATCGCTTTCTACCGTGAGCAACCTCAACGGGTCAAGGGATAGAGATCAACTCCAAAATCCTACCATTGGGGGAAGATAAGGAAGTGAGCAATCGGAGACAAAAACCCATGTTTGGCACTTTACCCCAGGCGATCGCCTCCATCCGACAACCTAATCTTCCCTGCGCTGTCCTGAACGATCATCTGGGGCAACAGGTTCCCCGCCGCCCCGGTTCTTACCTGGGGCTGCGGAACCCCCAAAGTGCCAACATTGCCAACGGTCTTTAAGTTTTCCTGTTCTTCTTCCAACTCAATTTCTTCCTAAGCCTTGGTGTGAGCAGCCAAGGCTTTTCTGTGGCCTAGGCTAGCACCACCTTGGGGATTAAGCCCCGCTCCGCCACCACTTGCCCCACCCCTAAAAAGCCCCCCTCCGCTGCCCACACCTGAGCAATTGTCCCCACTGGGAATTCCCCAATGATCGCCTGGCCCTGACACCACCGCCGCGCCGCCTCCGGTTCCAAATCATAGCGGGGTAAATGGCGGAGGAGCGCCTCCGGGGGAATGGGCGTAAATTCGCCCCCCTCCACTTGGGCCGCCAATGTCTCCAAAGCGATCGCCTCCTCTAGCTCTAAGCCACAACTGCGGGTACGCACCAAGGCCGCCAACGTTCCCCCCACCCCCAACGCTGCCCCTAAATCACGGGCGATCGCCCGAATATAAGTGCCCGGCCCACAGTCGATCTCTAATTCCAACTCGGGGAAATCCCCAGGGGTAAAGGCGAGCGATCGCAACCCCGTCACTACCACCTGCCGCGCCGGAACCTCCACCGCCACTCCCGCCCGCGCCAAATCATACAACCGCTGGCCATCCCGCTGAATCGCACTAAAGGCCGGCGGGATCTGCTCAATCTCCCCCAAAAACCGGGGCAACTGGGCCGTAATCTGGGCCAAGGTGAGATCCGCCGCCGGCCGCTGGGTTAAAATCTCCCCTTCGAGATCATCCGTCGTCGTCGTCACCCCGAAGCGCACCCGCCCCCGGTAACTTTTCGCCGTCGGCAAATATTGCAACAGCCGCGTCGCCCGGCCTAGGGCAATGGGCAACACCCCCGTCGCCGCCGGATCGAGGGTTCCCCCATGGCCCACCCGCTTCTGGCCCAAGAGCCGCCGCACCTTGGCCACACAATCATGGGAAGTCCACCCCGCCCCCTTATCCAAATTCAAAAATCCAAAATACTCCATTAACCCACCCCATAGCCTGAAAATTGGCGCATAAAAGGACTATGAAACCCTAAAACAATATCCTCCGCCTGAATGCCTGCCTGCACCAACTCCGCCGCCAAATCTCGCTCGGTGGCATTCCACTGTAGCCAAACTTTGCCGTCGCGCAAATCAATATGGATCATCGTGCTATGCACCCACTGCTTACCCTGCCAACCCAAATGTAAGACTTGGTAGTGATCTCGCTCTGGGTCGAAAATTGGCTCTACCTCAATTTCCCCATAGGCTGGCTTGACTTGGGCATAATCCAACAAAAGACGCTGGACAATGGTACGGTATTGCGCTAGGGATTCCATTGAACAATCACCTCACCTTCAGGATCATAAACCAAAAGCTTAATTTAATTCTCTTGTACCATTAAATGGGGAAATTCCAAGCGGAAAAAATTAGCGTAGGCTTCAAGGGGGACAGCCAACCACAGCACCCGTTCTCGATCCCATTGTTGGAGAGCGCGGCGATAGTTCATGAATTGGCCAAGGGCCGTGTGGAATTCAGAAATCGCCGAAGATTGTGCCAAAAAGCTTTTAATCTCGACGGCGATCGCCTCCTGCCCTTTCTCTGCCGCAATCAGTTGCTCAGCCCCTAGATCAATGGCCATATCAACCCCGCCGAAGCTGATCGACAGGGGATCATGGCTGATCGTCCATCCGGCCTTAACCAAGGCATTTTTAACGGCTTCGTGAAAAAAGTCTTTGGCCAAGAGAATGCCCTTTGCTGAAGAACAACAGTATGTTAGCGTACCTTTGCCATCAACCCCGGAACAGCTTTTGCGCAGAGGCGGGAAAGAGCAAAAGTGGGCGATCGCCCCCTGAGTAGAAACACTCATGGTATCATAAGGACTAGAGCGATTCTCATTAGATTATCGGGTTTAAAAAAACGTGGAAAACCACAAGGGAAAACTCTTAGTAGTAGATGATGAACCTGCGGTGCGGCGGATTCTGCAAACACGTCTAACCATGGTGGGTTACGAGGTCATCACCGCTGCGGACGGGGAAGAAGCACTAGAACGGTTTTCAGCGGAAGACCCAGATCTGGTGATTTTAGATGTCATGCTTCCGAAAAAAGATGGTTATCAAATTTGCCAAACCATTCGCGAAACCTCCGATGTTCCGATTATTATGCTCACGGCTTTATCCGATGTGGCAGATCGCATTACAGGGCTACAGATTGGGGCCGATGATTATTTAGTGAAACCTTTTTCTCCCAAAGAATTAGAAGCCCGGATTAATACAATTTTCCGCCGCTTGAAACCTCAGGAATCCAAAAGCAATGGTGATGATGGCGTTCTTCAGGCGGGGCAACTTTGTATCGATAGTAACAGAAGGCGGGTTTATCTCCATGACCAGCGGGTACGGCTGACGGAAATTGAGTTTAATATTCTCCAACTGTTGGTCAATCAAGCCGGGGAACCCCTTTCCCGGGCGGCGATCCTTCAAGCCATCTGGGGCTACATTCCCCGCCAGCCGGGGGATCTGCGCCTGGTAGATGTCCATATTTCCCGCCTGCGCAGTAAGATTGAAGCTGACCCTAAACAGCCGGACTATATTATTACTGAGCGGGGCATGGGTTATTCGTTCCAGCGATTCCCCTCCTTGGCTTCAGCCCACCAGTAAATTTTCCTCGGGATATTGCAATTGACTGGGGGGTTTGTCCCCCAAAATTGCCGCCATGGAGACCAAAATCCCCACCCGACCGACATACATCGTCAGAATTAAGATCAAGTGGCCCCAGGCGGAAAAGTCGGCGGTGATCCCCGTCGATAGCCCTACGGTGGCAAAGGCAGAAACGCATTCAAACAGCAGGTCAATAAAATCGAATTTCCCGGATTCAATCAGGGCTAAACTGACGGTGGTAAGGGTGATGGCGAAACCGGATCCCATGAAGACGGCGATCGCCTTCAAAATTAACGAAGGAGAAAGGGTGCGGCCATACATCACCACCTGCTCGCTGCCCCGCAGTGTTGAGCGGGTACAGTTGAGCAAAATGCGCAATGTGGTAGTTTTGATCCCTCCCCCTGTACCGCTGGGGCTGGCCCCGATGAACATCAGGCCAATGGTGATTAATTGAGCGGCATCTCCCATTTTGCCAAAATCGATGCTGTTGAATCCGGCAGTGCGGGTGGTGACGGATTGGAACCAGGCGGTGAGTAGCTTGGTTTGGAGGGGTAGATTTTTGAGGGTGTCGGGGTTTTGGATTTCGGTGATCAGGTAGACGATGGTTCCTAAAATCAACAGGATCGCCGTCATGCTCGTCACCACCTTGAAGTTGAGGGAGAGGCGGGCGGTGCGGGGCGATCGCAAGCTGATCACCCAGGCAAACAAATCCATGATCACCTGATAGCCAATGCCCCCAAAAATAATCAAAAGACTGAGGGCAAGGTTGATGGGCCAAGACCCCTGATAGCCCACGATGCTATCGGGAAAGAGGCTAAACCCGGCATTGTTCCAGGCGCTGACACTGTGGAACAACGCCAACCATAGCCCCCGGATGCTGCCATGGTCAGCACTGAAGGGCTGGAGCATGATGATCATCCCCAACAGTTCAAACATCAGGGTTGTGGCGATGATGGAGCGGATCAGGCTGCGGCTG
>RECT01000075.1 GCA_007693875.1 Spirulina sp. DLM2.Bin59 | reverse complement strand
CCCAGATCTCCCCCTCCCCTTCCAGCAGTTTATTGAATCCCTCCTGGGGTTAAATGCTCTACCCTTTGCCAATGCCAGCATTGCCCGCCAAACCTTGTTAAAAATTCAACTGCCGGAGGATATTCCCCAGGTGGTGAAACCGGAGGGGGAAGCGGTGGTCAAACCCTTGAAAAAACGGCGGCCTTGGCTCTTGATCGGCGGCGGACTTTTGGGGGTCATCCTGCTGGCGACGTTGATTTGGTGGCTGAATCGTCGCCCCCGTTCCGAAGCACCGGATCGCCCCGTTACCTGCTGCATTGAGCAGGTGAATGGCTTCCCCAAGGGAGAATTTGTCTTTACGGGGGAACAGGAAGGGATTTGGACCTATATTTGGCAGCAGGCTAATTTAATCGTCAAGGGTGAAACCCTGGCGGCGATCCTGGCGGAGCGCCTCAATCCGGAGGCGGTGGCAACGGCCCCGACGGAACCGGCAGTTCCCGTCACAACGCCGACGGACGAAGCCCCAGCGGCGGATCTGAATGATGAACTGGTGGAAATCACTGAATTTTTACTGGATTATCGCCCCCAACCCTCTGCTACTGCGGCCATCGCCCAAGTACAGAACCATGAGGCTGAATTTGCCCTCAGTAGTTTGATTGATAACCTGCCGGCGGATCTCTGGTTTTCTCGGGTGGCCTATGATGGCATTGCGGTGTATGTGGCCTTTAGCTCTGCCAGCCGCGATCGCAACATCCCCAGCCAACTCAATGGCAGGATTACCCTCGAACAATTGCGCCGGCTTTATACGGGGGAAATCGTCAACTGGCGGGAATTGGGGGGGCCAGATCTGCCGGTGAAGTTGTATATTCCCGCCGATGAGGAGGCGGTACAGATTTTTGAAACGCGGGTTTTACAGGATCCAGAGGCGATCGCCACGTTCCGCCGACTCGCCACCCAACGGAGCCGCGCCAGTGCCGTCAGCACCGAAATTACCCGCCTTTCCACATTCCGCACCCTGAATGCCGTGATTCAGGATTTTGAAGAGCGCAATGTGGGGGCGATCGCCTTTGGCAGCCTCAGCCGCATTTTTGGCCAATGTTCCGTCTATCCCCTCGCCCTCCAAACCGGGTTTAATGCCCCCGTTGCCCCCCTCGTCCAGACCAATGGCCTCCCCATTTCCCCCGCCACCGATCTCTGCAACAACAAAGGCAGCTATCGCACCAACATCACCGCTATCCGCAATGGTCACTATCCCCTCGCCTACCCCATTACACTGATCTATCCCCGCGATAACCGTCGCGCCCCCATCGGTGAGGCCTTTGCCGATGTCCTCCGCACCGATGAGGGGCAATTGCTCTTGCAACGGGCGGGTTTAGTCCCCCTCCGGGAAATTGACCCCCCGGCCCATTAACCCCCCAGGTGAATTTCGGCCAAACCACAACTGTATATTCACGGTGTGTTTACGAAATCTTAAAAAATGTTCCTTGTATTTACAAAATGTAACAAAACAAATCAATTTGGCGATGATTGAGACAACCCATAAACTTGGCAAATTTGACAAAAAATCATTAAACTTTAACAAATCGTAGTTAAACCGGATAAACTGTCAAACTGCTCACAACAGATTCACAAGTTTTTCACGATGATCGGGTTATCCTATACCACAAATTGTGATTGAGGTAGCGTAATGGACAGTGTCAAATTAACCACAGCGACAATAGCTAACCTGCCCATGGAGGGACTGGCGTTAGATTTCTCCATTACCACCCTCCAAGAGGTGAGCATTCTGCTTTTAGCCCTTGTATTTGCCCTCGTTCCGGCTTCGGTGGTCTATAGCATCCTCCGCCGCCGTCATGTGCCTTGCAATCGCTTCACCCTCCTGATCGTTGGTTTTGCCTTGATGTTGAGCATCAGTTGGGTGGGTCAGAGCTGGCAACTTCTCCATCCTGATGCTACCTGGGTCGTGTTCACCCATGTGCTGACTGTGATTTTTGGCATTACCCTCACCCTCTATCTTTTGCCCCGCCTCCATCAAATTTTTTCCCTCCCTAGCACTAATCAGTTAATGCTTGTTAACCAAGTGATGCAGCGGGAGATTAATGAACGCAAACAGGCAGAAGCAACCCTAAAACAACTCAATGAAGAATTAGAAATGCGGGTGGAGCAGCGCACCATTGCCCTCCAAAGTACATTGCTGCAGCTCCAGGGGGAAATGGTGGAGCGATCGGAAGCAGAGCAGGCGCTCCGGGATTCTGAATCCCAACTTATTGACCGTAACCAACAACTAGAAGCCACCCTCAATGAATTGCGCCTGACCCAATCCCAGTTGGTGCAGAGTGAAAAAATGTCCAGCTTGGGGCAAATGGTGGCGGGCATTGCCCATGAAATCAATAATCCGATTAACTTTATCTATGGCAATCTCAGCCATTTACGGGACTATGCCAGCACGATGCTAGCGGTGGTGAACCAGTATCAAACAGAAGTCCCGACGGCCCATGAAAGAATTGCCGAGATCATTGACCCAGAGGAATTTGAGTTTATCCAACAGGATTTTATTCATATCTTGGCTTCCATGGATGTGGGAACGGGGCGGATTCGGGAAATTGTTAGATCGCTGCGCAATTTTTCCCGCCTTGATGAAGCGGAAATGAAGAGAGCCGACCTCCATGAAGGGATTGATTCAACCTTAATGATTCTCACCAATCGCCTTAAGGCTGCGGGCTCTCGCCCTGAAATTAGAATCATTAAGGACTATGATCAAATAGTTCCTCTCGAATGCTACCCCGGGCAGTTAAATCAGGTGTTTATGAATTTGCTGGCCAATGCCATTGATGCCATTGAGGAAGCCCAACCGGCAGAGCCCACCATTGAAATTAAAACCCGATGCGTTGGCGGCGCTTCTGCTCTGGATCATCGCCAGTGGAT
This sequence comes from Spirulina sp. DLM2.Bin59, assembly GCA_007693875.1. Classification (GTDB taxonomy): domain Bacteria; phylum Cyanobacteriota; class Cyanobacteriia; order Cyanobacteriales; family Spirulinaceae; genus Spirulina. Next base: position 799 of record RECT01000075.1, on the reverse strand, counting down.
TTCCATCAGTATTCGCGATAATGGTCTGGGGATGACCCCCCAAACCTTGGCAAAATTGTTTGACCCTTTCTACACCACTAAACCCGTGGGGAAAGGAACGGGTTTGGGCCTTTCGATTAGCTATCAAATTATTGTTGACAAACATCACGGCCATCTTCAATGTCAATCCCAACGGGGAGAGGGAACCGAGTTTCAAATTATGCTCCCGGTCATTGCCCAGGAGATCAGCCTCGATCAACCCGAAACCGAACTGCTGTCGGCTTGATGGCGGGGCGATCGCCAGAAAATCAACCCCATACCATAGCCGTTCTTAAGCCAACAGGATAAGATATAGCTGCATCGAGCCTGTTGAGAAAAAACACCCATGCCTGAAGAGGTTAGCACTCCCTCCCATCTTCCTTCCCTTGCCTATTCAGAACCAAGAGTTGCCGAGCCGTGGTCGATTGAGTCAGAGGCTGACCACCTCATGGCAGATTTGTTTACCGATGTCGATTTAATGCTGGATGGGGGCAGTCAATTGCCAACGAAGCCTGCACCAGCAGATTTTGTCGCGTTACAAACGGTGGTGCCTGATCCCCTCAAGGTGGAGACTCGGCCCATCGCGCCGGGCCCGCAGTCGCCGCCAGTGATGCGACCCCAACCCGCTGCCCCCCCAACGCCCCCCCCACTGCGCCAACGGCTGCGGGATAATTTGGATCGGGTGTTGTTTGCGATCGCCTGTTTATCCTTCCTGGGGGTCTTGGGTTGGCTTTTCAGTCAAGGCAAGTTCAACGGGCTACGATTTCAGCCTACCCCCTCA
>RECT01000428.1 GCA_007693875.1 Spirulina sp. DLM2.Bin59 | reverse complement strand
GGCCGGGATCAATGGCCGCTAACACCCGCGCATTGGGGACGCGAAAATCCCCCGGCCGGGCCGTGGGGGTGGGGGGAGGGGTGGGCGCAGTGCGTTCCGGGGCAGGCACAGGAATCACCACCACCTCCGGCTCACGGCTGGGGAGGGGGACGGTATCGCGATCGCCCTCTAACACCGGTTGCCCCGTCGTGGGGACAATTGAAATGCCGTTTATTCCCACCGCCACCCGCCAATCGGGGCTATTGGCGGGTACGGTCAAGAAAATCCGATTCGCCTGAAATTGAATCGTGCTCACCCCATAGCGGTTAATCAACACCGTTTGATTTTGTAAATTGCTGGGGATGGTTTGGCCGCTGAGTTCAACGGCAATGGTTTGGCGATCGCGGCTCCGTTGGATCGTCGCCCTCGGTTGGCCCGGCAACCGCACAAAAAAGCCATTTTGCGTCACTTGGAAGTTTGGCAGCGTCATCACCGGCTCACGGCTGAGATCAATGCGCTCTGGCTCCGGTAGCGTCACCTGCCATTGCTGATCCGTAATGCCCCGAAACCCCACCTGATCGGGGTTGAGGGTATAGCCCGGAGCCAGTTCAATCACAATGCGGGTGGTGCGGGCATCGAACTGGCCAATGCGCACCTCCCGAATTGCGCCCCCGACGCGCTGGTTAATCGTGGGGCGGCTCAGGGTAGTGCCGGGAAGATCAATCACCAAGCGGCTGGGGTTAGCGAGCAATTGTGCCCGGGGCTGTACGCCCCCATCGGTGCTGAACGTCAGTTGATTGTTGCGTTGATCAAATTGCCAAGTGGTGAGGCGACCAGCGAGGGCAGGATTAGCCCAGAGGATCAGACTCAGGAGTGAGAGGGTAAACCAAGAAAATTTCACAGAAATTATGTCTAGATTAAGAGTGTGAGTAGCAATGGCCGAAATACTAACCTAATGGCTCCGGGATCATCTGCCCTGGGGGGCAATCCCGTCATTGGCCCACGCCCTCCCCCGGATCAGATTAGAATAGACCTCGGGTTTTACCGGGTGGGCACTGTGGCAGAGGTTATTCTTGAAAAAGTTTACAAACAATTTCCGAGTCAGTCGGGAGCAAAGTCCCAGCATGTCAATGTTTTACGGGGCATTGATTTGACCATCCATGATGGTGAATTTATGGTCTTGGTGGGGCCGTCGGGCTGTGGTAAAAGCACGCTGTTGCGGTTGTTGGCGGGGTTGGAAACCCTGACGGCGGGGACGATTTTGGTGGGCGATCGCCCCATGAACGACCTCCCCCCTAAAGACCGGGATATTGCCATGGTGTTCCAAAGTTACGCCCTTTACCCCCATTTAACGGTATTTGATAACTTAGCCTTTGGGCTACGGCGCACCCAGCCCCCCCCCACGGATCAGCCCCTTTGGAAAACCTGGGGCAAGGCGGGGTTAAGGGCCGCCACGCGGTCATTACCGGGGCCGCTCCAATACCAATCTGCCCAGGAGCAGACCATCGCCCAACGGGTGCGGGAGGTGGCGAAACTGCTCCAGATTGAAGAATTATTAACCCGCCTCCCCAAACAACTGTCCGGGGGACAAAAACAGCGGGTGGCTCTGGGACGGGCCATTGCCCGCAATCCCCAGGTGTTCCTCATGGATGAACCCCTCTCTAATTTAGATGCCAAGCTCCGGAACGAAACCCGCGCCCAAATTGTCCAACTCCAGCGGCAACTGGGGATTACGACGATTTACGTCACCCATGACCAAACGGAAGCCATGACCATGGGCGATCGCATTGCGGTGATCAACCAAGGGGAAATTCAACAAATCGCCCCCCCCTTGGAACTCTACAACGCCCCCGCTAATCGCTTTGTGGCGGAATTTATCGGCTCGCCACCGATGAACTTCCTGCCGGTGCAAATTGCCGACAAGACCCTCGTTTTGGGACAATTTCGCTATACCCTCCCCCCGGAATGGGATGGGGGGGCGATCGCTGCCTGCCTCGCCCCCTACAATGGCCGTTCCCTCCTGTTGGGGGTGCGTCCCGAACACCTCCAACTCAGCCCCGCCGCCACCAAGAACCTCGCCGTCAAAGTGGAGTTAGTGGAGGCCCTGGGCAATGACACCTATTTGGCGGCCCATTTGGTGGAATTTCCCCAAACCCCCCTCCGGTTAAGAATCCCCCCCGATTATCCCGTCCAACGGGGGGATACCCTCTGGTTCAGCCTCATCCCCGACAAAATTCACTTTTTCGATCCCCAAACGGAACGACGGCTCTGCCCTTAAACCAACATTCCCCAGGTTGCGCGGTCAAGGGGTGGATTCCTGGGGAACCGTGGGACTATCGGGGGAAATTTGTAGTGCGGTTGCCGGTAGGCGGTTGAGGTTTGGGCAGGGTTCGATGGGAGAGGCGGGGTGAGTGAAGTTGTTGAGGGGGCGGGGCAAACGCTTGAGATCCCCAATGGTTTTGAGGATCGTTGCGGTGTCATGGGGGCGATCGCCCGCCCGGTAAGCCATCAACTGATCCAGCAAATTCGCAAAGCCAGGGGAGAGATCCAGCGCGTGCTGTCGCCAATGAAATTCATTGGTGAGGGGATCATAAATGGCTTGATCCTCCAAGGTTTTGCCCGTGAGTAAATAAACAAACGTCCGTCCCAGGGCGAAAAAATCCGATTGGGGAACGGCGTGGCCCTGTTGTTGCTCCGGTGGCGTGTAGCCCGCAGAACTGACCCGGGTAATCTTGTCAGGACTCCCTGCCTTGGCGAGATAGGTATAGGTCATCTCCCGCGCCGCGCCGAAATCAATCAGCACCAATTGCCCCGTGGAGCGCACCATAATATTTTGCAGCTTGATATCGCGGTGGAAATAGTTTTTGCCGTGGACAAGGTGCAAAATGGTGGTTAATTGTTCCAGCCAATCCAGGGCCTGGGCTTCGCTGATCAATAAATTGCCCTGCTGGTGCATCCACTGTTGAAGGTTGGGGCCATCGATTTTTTCCATCACAAAGCAATGGACGGGATAACGACTATCTCTGGGCCAATAGTCAAAATAACCCTCCGGATCAATGCGGGGAATCCCAGGGTGGTTGAGTTGGCTCAAAACCACGGCTTCCTGTTTAAAGAGGCTGACAATCTTGGGATTAACATTGTGCTGAGATTTCAGCACCTTGAGGATTTTGACCGTTTGCCCATCGGAAACATCAAAAATTTTGGCGAAACCGCTATGGTCACTCAACAAATGGAGAACACGATAGCGATCGCCCAGCAGGAAACTCGATCCACAATGGCGGCAATGATCAGCCTCCCGATTGAGGGGATCGTCAGGATTTAAACAATGGGGATTTAAGCAGTAGCTCATGGCTACGGAAGGGGAGGTACATCAACATCAATCCATTGGCACCCGCTCCATTTTAGGGGATTAAGGGCCATCCAACAGTGGCATGCCCCGGCCTCAAGGCGAGGGGAAGCTCAGTGGGGAGTCCAACCCATTTTTGCCAAGCTCCCCGGCTCTGACCCCGAACCGGGGCAAGGTTCACCGAATCGTCAGGGTGTAGTTGCCCAGATCCATTGCCCCATAACCATTGACAAAAATCCGGTACAGGCCAGTGTAGGGCAGTGTAATCGTAATCCGAGAATTACTCTCACCATCAGCATCATCATTTTGAGCAAGAACGTTAGTACCGGTAGCATCAAAGAGAGCTAAAAACGTATCAAACTCATCACTGGCCAAACGAATCGTGATCAGTTG
>RECT01000457.1 GCA_007693875.1 Spirulina sp. DLM2.Bin59 | reverse complement strand
CCCATAGCCGGAGAAAAAGCCAGTAAGGTCAGCAATAAGAATTTAATTACTGAGTCGGTTAACAATGCCATCCCGCCTAAACCATCTCCATGAGTGATTCCCTCTACGCCCCTAGCCTTTATTGGTTCGCCTATCGCTATCATGAGGGGCTAATCATCGCCGATTCTCACCAAACCCTTGCTGATTTGGCTTGGGTACAACAACAATATGCAGAGGTTTTAGATCCTTTTGATGTTGAGATCGGTTCAACCTGGCAAAATGGGAGCAAAAGCCGCGACTTTGACCTGCTAAACAATCCCGACTTAAAAGAAGGGCGACAATATGAATATTTCGAGATTCCCGCAAAAAATCTAGAGGGGTTTATCTATCCTCAATCCCTCCATGATAGCTATAGCCTCAACCTCAATCTCTTCCGCCCCGAAAATCTGGGCGTAGATCAATACCCCATTGAAAATCTTAACAACCTTAATCCTCAAAATCCCCAAAATGCCCAAGGCTGCTTTACTCCACCGAAAACGCCCCCTTTTGGCTACTTAGGACAAACTTTATTATTAACCGCCTATCTCAATCACCCTCGCCCTGCCGCCATTGCTGATCTTGAACCCCTAGCCCGCACCTGCTGGCAAAAGTTTTTTAACGAAGAAAACGTTAATACTTTACCCCAACTCTATCGCGCCTATGAATTTTGGGGGGGCTATCTCTATGAGTATGGTGATCCTGAAGATGATTTAACCGTGAACCCCTATGGCCATTTGCTGATTTGGTTTTTCTTTGACGAGCAAGCCAGTTTAAATTTACAGAAATGCTACTGGGAATTACCGGAGCTTTTATTGTACTATCACAAAATTTGCGGTAGCTTCCGACAAAGCCGCGACTTTTATCAACAAGCGGATCAAATTGTCAACGATAATGAGATTGATTTAAAAGCATTAAACCGCGATTATCTTCAAAATCGGCAACAAAACCCCCTCACAAATGAACAATTAACAGAACTAAAACAAACGCTGAAAAATTTGCTGGCTACGGCCTTAAAGTATTCCCAACAGTTGCGGAATCTCGAATATGCCCGCAACACGATCGCCATCAACCATCGCAACTATCTCGCCATCCTCGATCAAATGGAGCAATTAGCCCAAACCCCCTTGGGGGCGTTGCGGGTGTTTGGGGAAAAAGAAGCCGTCACGTTTCAAGACCAAATCACCGCCGATCTCAACTATTTCCGCCATGGATCAGGGTTGCTGGATACCGCGATCGCCTCCATTCGCGGCCTAGTGGAAATTGACCAAGCCGAGCGCGATCGCCACCTCCAAGACGAGATCCAAGCCATTGGCGTAGGCATCGCCACGGGGGCGATCCTCGCCTCCAGTGCTGGCTTGCTCACCGAACCCTGGCATTGGCCCAGCCGCGATCGCCTCTTACCCCCCCATCCCTTTCTAATTGCAGTCCTGGGCAGCAGTGCGATCGCCCTCCTCACCTGGCGATGGATGAAACGCACCCTCAATCAACGCCGTTGCCTCAAAGGTTAGCCCATGGCAGCTTTGCGCTACTGTGGGGGAAGCGCCTCCCTACCCCAGAGATTGCCATGACTCCCTCCCTGCAAACCCCCCACAGTGGTTATCACTTTTCCCCTTGGCTCCCCGGTCGGTTTTTTGAAGGGTGGTATTACCGGGTGACATTGCCCCAGTTGGGGGAAAGTTTCGCCTTCATGTATTCCATTGAAGACCCCCAGGGGGGACAGCCCCACAGTGGAGGAGCGGCACAGATATTGGGGCCGGGCGATCGCTATCTCTGGCGGACATTACCCGATGTCATGGGGTTTTGGGCCGCAGGGGATGGCCTCGCCCTCAACCACTACCGCCGTGAAGGCCAGGGGGAAGGCTACAGCGCAACAGGCGATCGCAACCAAGGCTATATTCACGACCCCGCCACCGGCTTCTATTGCCGCTGGGACTACGAGATCCAACCCCTCTATGGCTGGGGCAACCCCCACGAACCCCAACAGGCCACGGCGGGCTGGCTCTCCCATCTGCCAATTTTCGATCCCGGTTGGCAGATCCTCATGGCCCACGGTTTAGCCAATGGGGTGATTAATTGGAACGGTCAGGAATATTACCTGGAACAGGCCCCCGCCTATAGTGAAAAAAATTGGGGGCGATCGTTCCCCAAAGCTTGGTTTTGGCTGAATTGTAATAGTTTCACCGATGAGCCAGATTTAGCCCTCACCGCTGGCGGGGGCAAGCGTCAGGTGCTCACCTGGGAGGAAACCGTCGCCCTGATCGGTATCCATTACCGGGGCCAGTTCTATGAATTTGCGCCGTGGAATAGTCGGGTGACTTGGGCGATCGCCCCCTGGGGCCGTTGGCAAATGGAGGCGGAGAGCGATCGCTATCGGGTGGAACTCCTGGGAACCACCACCCACCCCGGCACAGCCCTCCGCGCCCCCACCCACGGCGGACTAGAATTCTGTTGCCGCGATACGATGCAAGGGGAGATCACCCTCAAATTAACCCACAGCAATGGGGAGCCAATTTGCACCGCCCACAGCACCACAGGGGGCCTAGAGGTGGGCGGGGAACCTTGGACAAGGGTTTGGCAATCAGCTTAGGGGGCCGCACCCCGGCACTAATCCCCATGTTCCCAGCCCAGGAGAGATTCAAACTCGTGGCGCAGGGTTTCCACATTAGCCACCCGCGCCACAATCACATTCTCTTGACCGGCCAGGAATAGCTCCTGTTGCCAATACCGTACCCGGTCTTCATGTTTGAGCCAAAAATTGATGATCCGCTGAATCACCTCATCCCAATTCCATTCGGGTTTGGCGGGAATCAACTCAGTGGATTTGATCAAATCATCCAAGGTGCAATGGGGACTGCTCAGGTAGGCCTTGCTGCGGTGGGGTTCTGGGCTTTTGTGTTGGTATTCAAAGGCGGTGAGGATGGGGGCAACCCCTACGATGTCAAAGGTGTAAGCCATCACAACGAAACTCCAAACGAAGAGGATTATCCAGTTTGGACGCTATTCTGGCATTCCCCACGCTCATTCGCTACAGTTTGGGCGATTCTGCCCCCGTTTTTTCAGTTAACCTGTGCCAGGGATTGCCATTCCTCAACCAAATGGGGAGACACATTAAGCAGAATCTCCGCTGGATCAAGGGTGGGGATGAGCAACTGCAAGGGGATGGCCAGTTCTAGCTCCATCAAGATCGGCTGTAAATCATACTGTCCGACATCAGGTTTCATCTCTGCTGGGTCGGTAAATATATCCGAGGATATATCTGCGGCGGTCAAGGTCATGCCCATGGAGCTAGTGATGGTGAGGGGCCGTGCGTGATCAATCTGTGTTGTGCCGGGAAACCCAACGAGGCGCAGGTAGATCTCATCTCCATGATCGGAGGAGGTGCGTTTGAAGGCGATCGCCTGCCAATTACTGCCCTGTTGATCCTTGAGGATTTGACGGGATTGGTAGACGATTTGTCCCGGTGCTTCTTCTAATTGACGGATGTCAGCCTGAGCGGGGGCAATGGCCACGGTCATCATTAACACCCCGGCTAACATTCCGATGATGAGCGTTGTGCTCATCCACTGTAAAAAATGGGTAATGGCTTTCATCAAAAACTCCTTGTGGAAACCCCCACCTCGCACCGCAGGTGGGGGAGGAAACAAGCGTCAGGCAGCGGGGTTAAATGCCCCACTGACTGACAATCTCTGCGGGCAACTGAC
>RECT01000145.1 GCA_007693875.1 Spirulina sp. DLM2.Bin59 | reverse complement strand
GGTGCTTTCCTCCAACGGCTCCACCTCCATGGGTTCCGTCTGTGGCTCCACCCTCGCGCTCATGGATGCCGGGGTTCCGATTCGGAAACCGGTGAGCGGCACTGCCATGGGGTTAATTAAGGAAGGGGATGAGGTGCGCGTCCTCACGGATATCCAAGGCATTGAGGATTTCCTGGGGGATATGGATTTCAAGGTGGCCGGGACGGATAGCGGCATCACCGCCCTGCAAATGGATATGAAGATCACCGGGTTGCCCTTAACGGTGATTTCCCAGGCGATCGCCCAAGCCAAAGAAGGCCGGATGCACATCCTCGAAAAAATGCTGGCGGTGATCGACAAACCCCGGTCGGAACTCTCCCCCTACGCCCCCCGTCTCCTGTCGATTAAGATCGACCCCGATATGATCGGTTTGGTGATTGGCCCCGGCGGCAAAAATATCAAAGGCATCACTGAGCAAAGTGGCGCAAAAATTGATATTGAGGATTCCGGTAAGGTGACGATCTACTGTAATGATCCCGAAGGGGCGGCCCTGGCCAAACGGATCATCGAAGGCATGACCCGCAAACTCAGTGAAGGCGAGGTCTATTTCGGCAAAGTGACGCGGATTATTCAAATTGGGGCCTTTGTGGAAATTCTCCCCGGTAAGGAAGGGATGATCCATATTTCCCAACTGGCAGACTACCGCGTCGGCAAGGTGGAGGATGAGGTGGCCGTTGGTGATGAAGTGGTGGTCAAGGTGCGGGAAATTGATTCCCGGGGCCGGATCAACCTCACCCGCTTAGGGATTCACCCCGACGAAGCTGCTGCCGCCCGCGCTGCTGCCCAATAAACCTGAATTTTTCCTCTTAAAAAACGGCCCTGATCCCCAGGGTCGTTTTTTTATGGCAGGGGAGCCACCCCATTTAGGCGGGGGCTGATTCCGGGGTATTGTGGCGCTTCCGGCCGAGAATTTGGATCGCAAAAGCCGTTTGAGGGGGTAGGGCCGGCTCTTGATTGGGTTCGAGCAGCACTAAAAACTGAATCCCCGCTGGATTCTCGTAGATACCGACACAATCAGAAATCCGTTGAATATTATGCATGGCTCTGAATATTGGTGTTAAGGGAGAAAAATATCAAAAAGTTGCAGGGCAGTAGAAATTATGGTTTAAGTTACTTTCAAGACTACATTCTCAATGGACAAAGTGGGCTGTATTTTAAGATTTGTGCAACAATTCAACAGGTTAAAAAACAATATGTATTATAGGTTACACTTTTTGCAAAGATCAATTTAAGTGATTATGGCTACTAGGGTGCAGGGGACAAAAGGGTGTAAAACAGCAAAAACCGATTGGAAATTGATAAAAAATGATTTTTTGCTCATTTTGTAATCATTAAATATAAATTTTTTGAGAATTCTTAATCACAAACACACAAAAAAACATCAAGAAATGTTAAGATAATATACAAAGTTTCAATTAAATCTGTTTTTTTGGAGAATTTTGCTATCCACCATCTTGATCCCTCTCGCGATCTCAAGGGTTAACCCCTGATATCTTGGGTCTATAGGTTGCGACCCCTTCGGGTTAAAAGTTGAGGGGCGATCGCCTCTAGCCTGAAAATTCCCTGTCAAAATCAACGGTTTTTGCTGTCCTGGCCCCGCCGAAACTCCTTAAAATGGGTCAGAACGCGATTTTTGTATTGGTCTATGGCCCAAACCCTTGTGATTAAGATTGGTACTTCCAGCCTCACCCATCCGGAGACGGGGCAATTGGCGATCGCCACCCTGGGGGCGTTGGTGGAGACCCTCACTTCCCTCCGTCAGGCGGGCCATCGGGTCGTGCTGGTTTCCTCCGGGGCCGTGGGGGTGGGGGCGAGCCGCCTCAAACTCACCGAACGACCCCGCACCATGCCCCGTAAACAGGCGGTGGCTGCCGTGGGCCAGGGGCGGTTAATGCGGGTTTATGACGATTTGTTTACAACCTTAAATCAGGCGATCGCTCAAATCCTGCTCACCCGTCGGGATTTAGTGGATCGCACCGCCTACGTTAACGCCTACAACACCTTTCAAGCCCTCTTTGAATTGGACGTGATCCCCATCGTTAATGAAAACGATACGGTGGCGGTGGAAGAACTGCGGTTTGGGGATAATGACACGCTTTCGGCTCTGGTGGCCAGTCTCATCGAAGCAGATTGGCTCTACCTACTCACCGATGTCGATCGCCTCTATTCCGCCGATCCCCGTCAGGATCCCACCGCCCAACCCATTAGCCATGTCAGCGTTGCAGAATTGGCGAATTTAGAAATTGAGGGGGGCGATCGCGGCTCCCAATGGGGTACAGGGGGGATGGTGACAAAAATTGCCGCCGCCCGCATTGCCAGCAGTGCGGGGGTGAAAACGGCGATTTTGCGGGGTCAACAGCCCCAACGAATTTTTAAGCTGCTCAACGGCGAAGCCATTGGCACACAGTTTGAAGCCCAACCCCGGCCGGACAATGCCCGCAAGCGGTGGATTGCCCATGGTTTAATCCCCCGGGGTCGCCTCTATTTAGATGGGGGAGCGATTACGGCGTTATGCCATCAGGGGCGATCGCTCCTACCGGCGGGCATCATCAAAACCGAAGGGGAATTTCAAAGCTCCGAAGCGGTGATCCTTTGTGACAGTGGGGGGGCAGAAGTAGCCAGAGGCATTGTCAACTACAACAGCCACGAAATCGGCCAAATCCAAGGCCACCATTCCGACGCCATTACCAAAATCCTCGGCTACAGCGGCGCCGAAACCATTATCCATCGGGATAATTTAGTGTTGACCTTGCAGGCCCCCGACCCCCCCCTAAAGGGCTAATTCATCCAAGTATTGCCAGCAGGCAGCGGGGACGAGGCGATCGGGGTTTGTCTGCAATTCCCCGAGGGGAATCCAACGGGCTTCCTTGGTGCGCTCCGCTTTAGCGCACCCATCGCCCTCGTGAAAGGTAATCACGTCCAGATCGTAGAATTTTTGATCCACAAAATCCGCCCGATAAAGTTGGATAATTTCATGGTGGGGTATGTTGTTATAGGTGAAAAGGCTTTCAATACAGCCCAAATAGGCAACATTCGCCAATTCTGCCTGCAATTCCTCCTGAAATTCCCGCCGCAGCGCATCAGCACTGGTTTCCCCAAACTCCACCCCACCCCCCAAGGCACGGCAAAATTCGCGACCCGTTTCGGGGTCACGGCCGAGGGAGAGAAATAAATCATCACCACGGTGGATCAATGCCAGCGCAATCACCCGAATTTTACTTTTTTTAGCCATAAATCTTGATTAATTAAACAGAGCTTGGTGGCGCTGTTCTACAGGCCAGTCCTCATTTTCTCCCCCGAAGACAATCTGACGGAGGGTAAGATAATCATTGCTTAAATGCGTTAGGGCATTAATTAAGACATCTAGGGCAATATTATCACTGGTGCCGAGATCAAACCAACAACGGCCCCAGGTTCCCAAATACTCAAACTCCCCCATGTTGTGCATGGGAGCCATCATCACTTGCTCGGCATTATCTTGGCTATAGTCCAGGTAGCTTAAATCTTCGCCCCATTCACCCACCTGCAAATTCTCAGCATTGAACGCGCCCAATTTGCCCAAATAAAACCAAGAATTAAACACTTCTTCTAAATATTGCTGCTCCTGGGGTGTGGAAACGGTTTCAAACTCGATCCAAATCCAGAGGTCAAAGGGGTTAAATTCGCGGAAGGAAATTTGCATGGTGGTTTTGAACAGATCGTTGAGAGCGTAATTTTTCCCTGTCTTCCCG
>RECT01000131.1 GCA_007693875.1 Spirulina sp. DLM2.Bin59 | reverse complement strand
AGAAGTCCCCCCCATCCCCGGCTTTGATTTCCCCAACCAGGGCATCCTACAATTCTTCAGCGGCCTCAACGTCCCCATGTGCGAACTCAGCCCCCAGCAACACGCCATCCGTTATTTTCCAGAAATTAGCCAAGATCCAGCAGAACTGGTAACAGACTTTAGTAACTTGCAAGAAATCTGGGATCATCATGAATGGTACGATGGCATTTATCAAGCCAAATTCTCCATCAGCTACAATCTCTTTTGGGATTACCGCTATTATATGGAATCCTTGAGAGTTCCCGAAGAATTTGAACCCCTTTTAGAAGAATGTTATTTTGATGATTGGCTCTATGAGCGCTCCATTGAAGAGGGCGATATCACCTCCTCTGCCTGTAAACTAGCCGGTTGCCCAGAACTTCATTCCTACGTTCAAGAAACCATAGAAGGCGTGAAAGGTCGCCTGTTACTAGAAATTAATCACCCTTCCAACTGTGATGATCACTTTTACTTTTACATCCAGCCCGACGATTTAAAAAATCGCACCTTTGAAGCCGTAGAATCCTTCTTTATGCGAGTTTAGCTAGTGGACGGTGCGTCAGATATAATTTAATCATTAATATCCTCATTGATCTTGTCTGACGCACCCTACGATGCAATGGTAGGGTGCGTCAGATTCATGAATCTATGACACAAAAGAGCAGCGCAACGGCTGACGCACCATTGATTCAGCAACCGACAGAATGTCAGATCTAATCAAGCTAATTTCAGCATATTTTTTGAACAATGCGCCTTCAAAGTTGATTCCCCCTAAGGTATGATCAAAATGTTTCCTTCTTAAACTGCCATCATGCTCGACGAACAAGCCAAAAAAACCATGCTCCGCAAAATTCCCCACGGCCTCTATATCTGTGGTGTGAAAGATGGCGACAATCGCAATGGCTTTACCGCCAGTTGGGTGATGCAGGCCTCCTTTAAACCGCCCCTAGTCGTGAATTGCGTCAAAGCCGATTCCGGCTCCCACGCCATGATCAAAAATAGCGGCGTCTTTGCCCTCAGTGTCCTCGATCATAGCCAAAAAGAGGTAGCCGCCCAATTCTTTAAACCCCAACGCTTAGTCGGCGATAAACTAGCCGATGTGGACTGTAGCGACGGCCCGGAAACCGGCTGCCCCATCCTAACGGATTGCCTCGGCTATGTGGAATGTAAGGTGGTTGGCTCCATTGAACAGGGAGATCACACCGTTTTCGTCGGTGAAGTGATCGGCGCTGGCATTCATCGCGAAGGCGATCCCCTCCTGTTAGAAAGCACCGGCTGGAACTATGGCGGTTAAGTCGAGGGCGAAAGATGTTTCGCCCCTACGTTAATCTGATTTATGGTTGAGGGCGAAAGATGTTTCGCCCCTAAGTTGATCTGCTCTCTTTTGCATTATGCCATTACTGAAAATTCAAACCTCCATCCCCACCCCCGAACCCGCCCAAATCGAAGCCCTCCTCAAAGGTCTATCCGCGAAACTGGCCAAACATTTAGGCAAGCCGGAATCCTATGTGATGACCGCCTTTGAAGCCGGTGTGCCAATGACCTTTGGCGGCACGACCGAACCGGCTTGCTATTTGGAAATTAAGAGCATCGGCACGATGCAACCGGCCCAAACCCAAGGGATGAGCCAGGATTTTTGTGCAGAAATAGCGACCCAGCTTGGGGTTCCAGCCAAGCGGGTTTATATTGAATTTGCCGATGCCAAGGGGGCAATGTGGGGCTGGAATAGCACCACCTTTGGTTAATCCCTAGTAGCCCAAGGCAGAAGGATGAAGGCAGAAAGGGGAATCTCTCTTGGCCTAAGGGTTCTGCCTTGCAGGTATGGTCGGGTGATTTCCGCTGTCAGGTACTAGGCAACGTTGACGGGGTGGCTGGCCTTGAGCAAGAGGCCGTATTCAATCCCGTCCACCACCGCTTGATAGGAGGCATCAATGATATTGGTGGAAACGCCGATGGTCGTCCAACGCTCCTCGCCATTGCTGGATTCCACCAATACCCGCGTTTTTGCATCGGTTCCCGAGGTACTGTCCAAAATCCGGACTTTGTAGTCCGTGAGGTGGAAGCTGGCAATGCCGGGGTAGAAATTGGTGAGGGCTTTACGCAAGGCGGCATCAAGAGCAGAAACGGGGCCGTTGCCCTCTGCCACTTCCAGTAAATTTTTCTCGTTGACGCTGAGTTTGATCGTGGCGATCGCATTTTCCCCGCAGGTACGCCCCATCCCCTGCAAAATATCACAATGGACTTGAAACCCCTTGAGGGTAAACAGGGGTTGCCGTTGCCCCAGGGCCGATCGCATCAACAGTTCAAAGCTCGCCTCTGCGGCCTCAAACTGATAGCCCTCACTTTCCAACTGCTTCAACTGCTGCAAAATCTCCCGACAGGTTGCCCCCTTGGGGTCTAACTCCATCCCAAAACTGCGAGCCTTGGCGAGAATATTACTCAACCCCGATTGATCAGAAATTACAATCCGCCGCTCATTGCCCACCGCCTCCGGCGCAATGTGCTCATAGGTTAAGGGATTGCGGGCCACCGCTGAGACATGAATCCCCCCCTTATGGGCAAAGGCCGATCGCCCCACAAAGGCTGCATGATCATCAGGGGCCAAATTAGCCCATTCACTAATCGCCCGGCTGGTGCGGCTCAACTGCTGCAACTGCTCCGGGGCAATGCAGTCATAGCCCAGTTTGAGCTGCAAATTGGGAATAATCGAGCAAAGGTTCGCATTGCCGCACCGCTCCCCATAGCCGTTGATCGTCCCCTGTACCATCGTCGCCCCTTCCATAACGGCGGCGATCGCATTGGCCACCGCCGTTTCCGAATCATTATGGGTATGAATCCCCAACCGAGGGGCATCAGCATCCTGCGTCAATCCCGGCAACGCGGCGTAAACCTCCGCCACAATCCGGCCAATCTCATGGGGCAGCGTCCCGCCATTGGTATCACAAAACACCAGCCATTCTGCCCCCGCCTCCCAGGCCGCCCGCAAGGTTTGCAAAGCGTAATCTGGGTTAGCCCGATAACCATCAAACCAATGTTCCGCATCGTAGATCACCCGCCGGCCCTGACTGCGCAGATAAGCCACCGTATCGCGGATCATCGCCAAATTCTCAGCCAAACTCGTTTGCAGTCCCGCCTCCACATGGAGATCCCAAGACTTGCCAAAAATCGTCACCCACCGCGTCCCCGCCGCCAAAATTGCCTTAAAGAGCGGATCCTCCGCCGCCAACTTCCCGGGCCGCCGCGTCGAACAAAAGGCCACAATTTCCGCATTTTTCAACGGCTCCTCCTGAAGCCGCCAAAAAAACTGGACATCCTTGGGATTTGCCCCCGGCCAACCCCCTTCAATAAAGGGAATCCCCATTTCATCCAACTTGCGGGCAATTTTTAACTTATCTTCAATGGACAGAGCAATGCCTTCCCGTTGAGCACCATCGCGGAGAGTCGTGTCGTAAAGCCAGATTTTTGATGCCTTGTCCATAATAAGTGTTGCGATAATCAGCCATCTTTCTATTGTGGCCTATGGGGCCGCTACGGCCTAACCCCGCCCCTTCATAATCTGTTCCCGCAGGGCCATCAGTTGATCGCTCACCTCCGTTGATGTAGAGCCAGATTCCCCTGTACCGGCATTGGGCATCACGGCACGGGTTAGATCCGCATTGCGGAAATTGGTTTCATGGATATTGGCATCAATGAGCACGGCATCCACCAATTTCGCCCATCGCCTCCAGGCGCTCCCGGGCGTCGCCGATGTGCGAGATGCGGATT
>RECT01000456.1 GCA_007693875.1 Spirulina sp. DLM2.Bin59 | reverse complement strand
CCCACCCGCAGGCCGAATTCCTGGAGCTGAAGGCGATAGGCGGCATCGGCAGGGAACCGACAACCCAGATAGATCTGGCCATCGGGGCCCCCTAAAATTTGGTCGTGGGTGGAGAGCATTTTGACGTTACCCGCTGGGGTGATGTAGCCCTGAAAACTGGGCGATCGCTTCTCCTCCCCTTCGATAAACAATTCCACAATCGCCCCCAATTCGGGAATCCGCTGCGCAAACCCCTGCCAAGTTTCCCCCTGGGCTTGGCAACGGAGTTGGGGTAGAGCCTGGGCAATGGCGGCGGGGCGATCGCCCCCCTCGTCGGCGGGTAAATCTAGCACGCCATTGCCCTCCCCAGAAAACCCCTGATTGAGCTTGATCACCACCCGTTGGGCCTCAGGGTTGCGCTCCCATAGAGCTGCCGTCGCCGCGATTAAATCCGGAACCGTCCACACCAAACCGCTGCCATCGGGATGCGGCACAGCGGCGGCGGCGAAAATTTCCCGACTGCCAGATTTTGATCCCCAATAGAGCAGATCCGGCGAGGAAGCCAGGAGGGGAACCCCTAGTTTGAGCGATAAATCTCGCTCTAATTCTGTGGAGTTGAAGCAGACCATATAGGATTTATCCGGCCGCATTGCTTGGCGAATCCGCTCCATGAGGCGGGGTCGGGTGAGAATTTTTTGAGAAAGGGGTTGGCGGGATGCGTCGTGGGTGGAGAGGAGCAGGAGGCGATCGCGGGCATGGGAAAAGGGAATCCCTGGCAACAATTGGAGGTAATAATCAATGATCATCGGGGCCAGGGGTTGGGCCGTGACATAGATCAGCCGCGTTTGAGGGTTGCGCAGGCGAATCAATGAGAATAGCAGCCGCTCCTCATAGTGGAGAAACCCCGGTACTTTCGCCAATTGATCTTGATCAATACTGAAGGACGGGATCACCAAAATATCAAAGTCATCTTGATCGAACAGATCAATGCTGTCGGCATAGTGGCGCAATTGCCCTTGTAGTTGCCGAAACTGCTCAGTGAGGTCAACCATGCCAACTCCTGCGATCGCCATCACGGGCTAAACCCGTCAATCCACAGTTTACAGGCAAAAATCCCCCTCACCGAGGGGGATAGGAGATCATGGGGCTGTGGGGGAGTCCCCCTGGGGGCCAGGGCGTGGGTTTAACTATGAACAATGTCACAGGTTAAAGGACAAGCCGCATAAAGGGGCTGAGTCCGTTCCAGGGTTTTACCATGGAGCCAATGGAGCCAGCTCACATCTTCAGGATGAACTCCCTTGGCGGTTAACAATGCTGCCCCAAAGAAAATCCCCAACACATGGAAGCCCACCACACTGCCCACCACCACGAACACCGCACTCATCGGCAGCAAGGACTGCAAAATAATCGCCGCCAATGCCGTCACTGTTGCCACCAACACCAACATCGGAAAGCCCACCACTAACGAACAGACCGTCAGGGTAAAGCTCCACACCAAAAAGCTTCTGGTTCGGGTTAAAGATCCATGGGTGGGGTTTGTGTCTTGTGTTATTACCATAAAGCTGTTCCTCCTAAAAATGAAATGGTTTACTGAACATCCTCCCCGACACCAATGATGGGGGACTCTGGGTACAGCCATTGCAGGTGTAACCCGTCTTATATCGCCTCGCTCAAAGGACAAGTAACAATTAGTTGTAGATTTCTGAGAAAATCTGGGCTTATATGGGCAAGTATAGTGAAAAAATTCAGAAATACGGGGTTTTATTCATTTAAATTCATCCTATCCAGAATTTCTTTGCAAAACTTCATCTTTTTAGATCATCAAAATGGCGGAAAGCCTTGATTTTTCGTGATGAACTGGCTTTGCTTTGCTTGAGAAACATAAAGAAAAGTAAAGGTATTGCAGGCATAACAGTAATCTGTTAGCCCCGGCTGGATTGTGCAGTGGCCCCATAAATGCCTCAATAAATGGTGCGTCAGCCGTTGCGCTGCTCTTTGCCATTATCGGTGCATCACTCTGACGCACCGTTCCCGCGTTTTGCGAGTTGCTGATTTGTGAGTTTATGCTAAAAGGCAATCCATGAAAAAACCCCCCTGAATCAGGGAGGCTCAGGTTTGCCAAGGGGCAAAATAATTAGGCTTCCACCGCCACGGCTTCTGCTTCCGCTTCCGGCTCTGGGGTTGCTTTACTCTCTAACTTCAACGTCAAAAAGCGGATTACATCTTCACTGAGGCGCATCATCCGCTCCACCGGGGCGATCTGCTTGCCATCGCCACTGTAATGAACGAGGACATAGATGCCGTCGTTAAACTTTTTAATCGGGTAGGCGAGACGACGACGACCCCAGACATCACATTCAATGTCCGTTGCGCCATTTTCCGTCAATAGGTCTTGATATTTGGTGACCGCTGCGTTGACTAGCTCCTCGGATAAATCCGGGCGCAGCACGTACATCATTTCATAGTTGCGGCTGAGGCTCATTCTGGCTCCTTGTGGTCGTTAGGCTTCCGGCTACTCCTGAGAATTTGGGGCAGTCTAGAAGCAAGGCTTTAAAATTCTACTACGGTTTTGTCGTACTACGATCAACCCATAGCCTTACCATTCTAAAATACGCTATCCCTTTTCCCATGACCTATGGCCTATCGCTATGTCCGTGTTGTTGATGTCCAGGGGCAAATTTATTACGGTTTGCTCAACCCCGATCGCACCATTCAGGTTCTCGATGCGCCGCCCTGGTTGACCGGGCAGGTTACAGATCTCCATTTGGGGGCAGAGGACTATACGCTTTTGGCCCCCTGCGCTCCGTCGAAGATTTTGGCGGTGGGGCGTAATTATGCCGCCCATGCGGCGGAGATGGGGTCTGATGTACCGGTTGAACCCCTGCTGTTTATGAAGCCACCGACGACGGTGATCGCCACCCAACAGCCGATTATTTATCCGCCCCCATCGGAGCGGGTGGACTATGAGGGGGAGTTGGCGGTGGTGATCGGCGATCGCGCCCACCAATGCACCCCCGAGCAGGCGGCGAGCAAAATTTGGGGCTATACCATCGCCAATGATGTCACGGCGCGGGATCTCCAACGCCGGGATAACCAATGGACGCGGGCTAAGGGGTTTAATACCTTTTGCCCCTTGGGTCCTTGGATTGTGCGGGAACTGAATACCGAGGCGAAATTACAAACCTTTGTCAATGATGAGCCGGAACCCCGCCAGCAGGCCATTGTCGATCAAATGATTTTCTCCCCCGCCCAATTGGTGGCTTATATTTCCCAAATCATGACCCTCTTGCCGGGGGATGTGGTGTTAACGGGAACGCCGGAAGGGGTGGGGCCGGTGGTGGTGGGCGATCGCATCCGCATTGAAATCGAAGGGATTGGCAACCTGGAAAATCAAGTCATGGCCCCACTCACAAAATGAGAGCGGTATCATCAAACTTAATTTTTAAAAACTCTTTGTTATGGTCTACGATTTCGCAGTGGTTGGTGCGGGCTTGGCGGGACTATCGATCGCCCAACAAATCCAAGCTCAGGATGGTACTGTTGTTCTTCTTGATAAATCCCGGGGCGTGGGGGGGCGAGTGGCCACCCGCCGCCTCCATGAGACCCATCTTGATCACGGCTTACCTTACTTTCAGGCCCAGGGTCCCTATACCCGTCAGTTGATCGAGCAATATGCTCACCTCCTCCATCCTTGGCCCGGGAAAGCGGGCACCTATGTGGCACCGGGGGGAAATACGGCCATCGCCAAAGCAATGGCAGCGGATTTAACGATTCACCGTCACTACTGCGTCACGGAGATTCTCCTC
>RECT01000065.1 GCA_007693875.1 Spirulina sp. DLM2.Bin59 | reverse complement strand
ACCAAAGATAGAGAGGATTGGGGCGATAGACTCCGACAAAAAAGCCGCCCTGGAAAGGCGGGGCTTCAGACCCATTAGTTTTGGTGAAAGGACAGAAGCTTATTTAATTATAGCGATCGCCCCCATCTTCCCAAGCGATTCACCCCAACTATTGCGTAGAATCTGAAAGGTTTATTCCATTTTTGCAAACTTTGCCGACTGCGGTGGGGCGAGGGGCTTTGAGGGCATACTAAAATTTTTCAACGAAAATGCTTGCATCTACTGGCCAACGGCTCCGCTTGGAGATTACCGGCATCGTTCAGGGGGTGGGGTTTCGCCCCTTTGTCTATCAATTGGCCCAAGGGTTGAACCTGACCGGCTGGGTGAGTAATTCCCCCCAAGGGGTACAGGTGGAAATTGAAGGCGATCGCCCCGCCCTCGCCCAATTTCAAACCCTGCTCCAGGGGGAACTGCCCCCCAATGCAGCGATCGCCACCCTGAAAATTATCCCCATTCCTACCCAAGGGGATCAGGAATTTGTGATCCGCAAAAGCGATCGCACCGGCCCAAAAACGACCCTCGTACTCCCGGATCTGGCCACCTGTTCAGCCTGTTTAGGGGAACTCTTCGACCCCGAAAACCGCCGCTACCGCTACCCCTTCACCAACTGCACCCACTGCGGCCCCCGCTATACGATCATCACCGCCCTCCCCTACGATCGCCCCCATACCACCATGGCCGGCTTTCCCCTCTGTAGCGATTGTCAGCGGGAATATGGCGATCCGGGCGATCGCCGTTTCCATGCCCAGCCCAATGCCTGCCCCATTTGCGGGCCTCAGGTGGCGTTGTGGAATGGTCAAGGGGAAGTTTTAGCCACAGGGGAGGCGGCTTTAGGGGCAACGGTGGCGCAATTACAAAAGGGTGACATTGTTGCGGTGAAAGGTTTGGGGGGTTTTCACCTCATGGCCGATGCCCGCAATCCTGAAGCGGTGGGAAAGTTGCGCCAACGGAAACACCGCCCCACCAAACCCCTGGCGGTGATGTATGCCGATTTAGCCCAGTTGGAACGAGATTGCCAAGTTTCCCCCCAAGAAGCAACGCTGTTGCAATCCCCCCAAGGCCCCATCGTCCTACTCCGTTGCCTTGCTAATCCCACCATTGCCGCCAATGTTGCCCCCGGCAATCCCTACCTTGGGGCCATGCTTCCCACCACCCCCCTCCATCACTTGCTGCTTAGATCGATGAATGGCCCGCTCATTGCCACCAGTGGCAACCAAGCCAACGAGCCAATCTGTATTGATCAACAGGAGGCATTACAACGCTTGGAGGGAATTGCCGATGCTTTCCTCATCCATAACCGGCCCATTGTGCGGCCCGTTGATGATTCGATTGTGCGGCTGATGGCGGGGGAGGTGATGATCCTGCGGCGGGCGCGGGGTTATGCGCCGTTACCCGTGGCCAAATTGCCGGCAACTTTATCGGAATGTCCCGCAACTTTGGCGGTGGGGGCGCAACTCAAAAATGCGATCGCCCTCAACCTAGGGGATCAAATCATCCTCAGTCAGCACATCGGCGATCTCGGTACACCCCAAGCATTGGATCACTTTGAAGAAACAATCACGAGCCTGGCCAGCCTCTACCAAATCAAACCGCAACAGGTTTGTTGCGATGCCCATCCCGACTACATCGCCAGCCAGTACGCCCAAACCCTAGGGCTACCCTGCCAACAGGTACAACATCATCAAGCCCATTTGTGGGCAGCGATTTTTGAGGAAAGAGAAAAGAGCAGTGAGGAAAGAGAGAAATTCTCACTCCTCACTCCTCACTCCTCACTCCCTCCCCTCTTAGGCATCGTCTGGGATGGCACAGGCTACGGCGAAGGGGGCGAAATTTGGGGGGGGGAATTTTTCCAGGTAATGGGGAGCAAAATGGAGCGAGTGGCCCATAGTTTGGCGTTTCCCTTACCGGGGGGCGATCGCGCCGCCCGCGAACCCTGGCGCAGTGCCATGGGGTTACTGTGGGCAACCTTTGGCCCCGATTTTCCCCCTTTAGAAAATCGCGATCGCCAACAACAGGCCCTGATCCGTACCATGCTCACCCAGGGGGTAAATTGCCCCCAAACCACCAGCATTGGGCGATTGTTTGATGGCGTGGCGGCCCTGATCGGGTTGGGCGATCGCAACAGCTTTGAAGGGGAAACGGCCATGGCTTTGGAATTTGCCGCTGAACAAACAGAAACCACAGCGGCCTATCCCTATGGCATCATCCCCAGTTCCCCAATGGTTTTCGATTGGCGGCCGATGATCATCGCCCTCTGCCAAGATCACCAAACGGGGATCCCAATTCCCCAAATGGCGGCAAAATTTCACAATTGCTTAATTGACGGCATCACCCAAATCGCGCAAACAATAGGATGTGGTCATATCGTCCTCACTGGCGGCTGCTTCCAAAATCGTTATCTCACCGAAGGGGCGATCGCCCACCTCACCGCCGCCGGTTTCCCCGTCCACCTCCCCCAAAACATCCCCCCCAACGATGGCAGCATCGCCGTCGGCCAACTGATCGCCGCTGCTTTTGCAAGAGCAAGCAAACCCTAGAGGGCGAAAGGTTTTTCGCCCCTACCAGAAGGATTTTTTGCCCCCACCAGAGGGCGAAAGATTTTTCGCCCCTACTCCTTACTCCCTACTCCCTATGTGCCTCGCCATCCCCGGTCAACTGATCAATATTACCCACGAGGATCCCCTCCTCCGTCGCGGCCAAGTCAATTTTGGCGGTGTCCTTAAAGAAGTGAGCCTCGCCTACGTCCCTGAGGTGGAGGTGGGGCAGTATGTGATTGTCCATGTGGGGTTTGCCCTGAGTATCATTGATGAGGCAGAGGCGGAGGAAACCCTAAATTATTTGGCCCACCTTACGCCCACTGCGACCATACCTGCGAATTGAGGAGAATTTAAAATGGCTGCAAGTTACCCCGTCAACGAAGCCAATTTTGCCCAAGAGGTCTTAGGGGCCTCTGAGGCAATGCCGGTGATTGTCGATTTTTTTGCCACTTGGTGCGGCCCCTGTCAGGTGTTGAAGCCGATCCTAGAACGATTGGCTCAGGAGTACGGCGTGATGCTGGCCACCGTTGACATTGACCAAAATCCTCAACTCGCCTCCCAGTACGGCATTGAGGGGGTTCCCGATGTGCGCATTGCCCATGAGGGCCGGTTAGAGCCGGGTTTTGTGGGGGCTTGGCCAGAGGTGAGAATTCGGGAACTGTTGGGGCAGTATGGCTTGAAATCGCCCCTGGAATTACAACTGGAAAAGGCCCAAGGGGCGATCGCCGCTGGCAACTTCCCGGAAGCTCAGGCCATTTTCGACCAACTGTTTCAAGAATTCCCCAACCATCCCGCCGTCACCCTCGAAGCGGTTCACCTCTTAATCTGCCTGGATCAAATTGAGGATGCCCTGCAACTCCTCAATACCATCGATCCCCAAAATGCCGAAGCCTTCAACTGCGCCCAAGGCTACAAAACCCTGATCCAAATCAGCCAAGCCGCTCCCGCCGATGGCCCCCTAGCCAAGGTTCTCAGCCTCACACTCCAAGGGCAAGAGGAGACTGCCCTCCAGGAATTATTAACCCTAGTGGAAGCGACGAAAAACCCCCAGGCTCGTCAAGCCATGGTGAGTATTTTCGCCCTCTTGGGGCAACAACATCCCCTCACCCGCCAGTATCAGCAGGAGTTGATGTTAGCCCTCTATTAAGATTTTAGGATGAATACTCCTCCACCTGCTACGCGAGGTGGCGGTGTCTTAATTAGAAGGATT
>RECT01000368.1 GCA_007693875.1 Spirulina sp. DLM2.Bin59 | reverse complement strand
GCAGGTATTATCGAGGGTTTCCTCATCCCGCACCAAGCCAAGATGATAGGTGGAGGCGAGGGGGAGCAGGGTTTGCGCCCCATCCAGGAGCGCCAGGCCCGCCCGGAGGATCGGAACGAGGGCGATGGGAACCATGGGATCGATCAGCGTCGCCGGGGCCTCTGCTAAAGGGGTTGTCACCGTCGTTTCCCCAGTGGGGAGCCAATGGCGGCTGACTTCGTAGGTGAGCCAGCGGCCCAACTCCGTCATCGCACTTTTGAACAGTACCGAGGGGGTATCGCGATCGCGGGCCACCCCCAGCCAATGCTTAATCAGTGGGTGATCCGGGACATAAACGCGCAATTGTAGGGTCATGGGGGCTTGATGGGGAGTATCAACCCCTTAGAGTACCGCGTTTTTTGTCACGAAAGCTAGAGCCATTCCCGCTCATCAAAGGGAGTAGTGGGGCGAGAGGATCGCGGTTGGGGCGGCGAGGCGGCCAGGGCCCGATCTGCCCGCATTGCTTCCCCCACTGTCACATTCAACTGACTCCCCACCAAAATCACCAAGGAGCTTAATTGTAACCAAAGGAGCAAAACAATCACCGTCCCGACAGCGCCATAAACGCGGTTGTAGGCCCCAAAATTATTGACATAAAGGCGAAACAGCCAGGAAATCCCCAGCCAAGAGAGGGCGGCCAACAGCGCACCGGGCAATAGTGGCGTGCCCCGATGCCAACGACTCGGGCCCAACCGGTAGAGCAGCACAAAGGCAATCACCACCAAGGCCATGACCAGGGGAAAATTCAATGTCCGCCACAGCCTTAGCAACAGATAAGTGCCATCTTCCACCCGATAGATGGGGAAACTTTCGAGAATGTTCAACGTGGTGGCAATCAGTTGGTTGCCGATCAAGATGAAGAAGGCGGCGATCGCCAAGAGTAAAATACTGGCAATGGTCAGCAACACCGCCACCCCCCGCGCCTGCCAAAAGGGCCGGCGTAGGCGGCGGGGAATACGATGGATCTGATCAAAGGCATTCATAGCCGTACAGAGGGCCGAAGAAGCGATCCACACGGCGGCAATAAAGCTGATGGAAAACAGGCCCCCATTGCGCCGACCGGTAATTTCCGCCACGAAATTCCCCAACAACTGCCACATCAAATCAGGGATGACAATGCGCAAACTATAGGCGGCATCCCGCAGCACCAATTGTAGGGAAGCATCTTCCACCTGGACAAAGGGGTTGAGGATATCCCGCAGCAGCATTTGCAAAGAATCCTCAAACAGCCCCACCGCTGTGAACAGGGCTAAGATGGCGGGGAAAAGGGCCAGGATCGAACCGTAGGCCATTTCCGTCGCTAAACCGTTGAGGCGCTGTTGAATCACACGCTCAACGGTTTTACGCAGCACCGGCCAACGTAAATAGGTAAAAAACAGCATCCAAGGGGGCAAAGCCATCAGCAGTGGCGTTATTCCTCGAGGACGGGGCCAGGATCTTCAGTGGGTTCGGCCCGGCGTTGCTGGAGGGCCTCCTGTTGCAGGCGGCGAAAATCCTCGGTAGCCTTGTCCAGGTTGCGGTTATTGGACTCAAAATCAAAGGGAGTATTGATTTGGCGGGAGCGATGGATCAAGTCCATGGGGTTGAGAGTCCCGTCGCCAAAGAGGGGATCCCGTTCATTGCTGGGGAAGGGGTTGGTGGGAGTTTGGGTCTGACTCCGGGCCGGTGCAGCGGCGGTGGCGATGACCAGGACACAGAGGGCCAGGGGATAGCTGAGTCGTTTCAATTGCATGGGGACTATGGGGGACCTAGGAGGCGATCGCAACAACCCCCATTCTAACAGAGGAATCTGATCTGCCGTCTCACCCCCAGGGCTGAGCGATCGCCCCAAACAAGGCGAGGGACTCTTTTTCAGCAAATCCACTGAGGAGTGATTTTGGATCGCCGTTCTGTGCTATCCTAGCCAGGAGAAATTAGGTTCGGTAGATTCAATGCTTTTTGGCTCGACAGATGTGTCTCCGACATTTAGTTTCTCGAATGGCTCGTTTGATTGTGTTGGAGATACCCATGTCAATTTATGTTGGTAATCTTGCCTACGATGTGACGCAAGATCAACTTCAAGAAGTGTTTGCCGATTATGGCGAGGTGAAGCGCGTCTCCCTGCCCGTGGATCGCGATACCGGCCGCCCCCGTGGCTTTGGTTTTGTGGAAATGGCTGAAGATGCCCAGGAAGACAAGGCCATTGAAGAATTAGACGGTGCTGAATGGATGGGGCGCATCCTTAAAGTCAATAAGGCGCGTCCCAAGGAAACAAACAAGCGTTATTAATCAATGCTGGGGGCAAATGCTCCCCCAGGTGGTATAAATAAAGGCTTGGACAGGGTACTATGCTACCCTTGACCCGTTGGCAACGGGTCTTTTTGATTGTACAGTGGTAACTAAACCCGTAGGAGGATAGCGAATGACTCAGGTGACAGTGGGAGAAAATGAAGGCATTGAATCAGCCTTACGCCGGTTCCGGAGAGAAGTATCAAAGGCTGGTATTTTCGCGGATATGAAACGTCTGCGCCATTTTGAAACGCCACAGGAAAAGAAAAAACGCAAGGCGATCGCCCGACGGCGGAAAAAGCGGTTTAGCTAAACGCAACAGGTTTCCATTGCGCCACATCACCCAGGGGTATGAACATTTAAATGTTCATACCCCTGGGGTTTGTCTGGGGGGAGTGGCAGGGTGGACTATTCCGCCAGTTCGGTGTTGAACTCGTTATAGGATCGCCGCTGAAAATCCTTGGTGGTTTTCGCAGGCAGGTCAAAAATATCCCGGAACACCCGATCAAGGGTTTCGTAGGAGACGGTACCGGTTTGGTCAAACCGCACCTGGCCCGTTTCATCGAAAATCACCGTCTGGGGTACGCCTTGGCGGTAATAGTAGGCAGCATCGGTGGGGGTGGGCGTTGTTTCAGGATTAAGGGCATCAACGCTGATCGGTAAAAACGAGGTGCGCCGGCCATAGAACTCCTGAAGTCGGGAGACGACGATCGCAAACTGTTTGCAGTCTTGGCTGTCATCGACATAGAATGTCAGCATCGTTGGACGGCCTTGACCCAAGGCCTGGGCAAGGGTTTCCTTCACCGGTACCAGGGAGCCATTGCCCGCATAAAGGACAAAAATGTTGCCGTCGTAGCGGTCATCATTGATCCCTGCCACGGCGAAGGGTGAGAGGCTTAACCAGCACAGGAGGCTAAGGAGCACAATCAAACCCGGCCGGAGGGCCGCCTTCAGGAGCGATCGCCCCATTGATTGGAAAAATAGAGACACGTTGATATATCCTCAGATAGTTGGAGTTCTGCTTGTATGATGGGGGCACTGGCCCCTTGGCTCGCAACTCCCGGTTTGAGCAGGGCATTTGTCGCACAGTGCTGAACAACACAGTAAGATAACTTAATATCATCAAGGGTGGACTAAACTCAATGCCCTACCATATTGCATGAGGAGTAGTTATGGCAGAACTGAATAAACAAGATATGCGCGATCGCCTTGGCAATGTTGAGCAGATCCGAGAGATCCTCTTCGGTACGCAATTGCGTGATTATGAGCAGCGCATTGAAAAACTGGAAGCGGACTCGGCGGCAATGAATCAGGAATTGCGCGATCGCCTCGATCAGATGCAAAGCACCCTATCGGGAGAACTGAAAGCCATTACAGATTCCTTAGAAAAAAAACTCAAGTACCTGAGTTTAACCACCCACGACGAAACCACCAAGCTATGGCAAAAACTCGAACAAACAAGCCAAAAAAACTACAACATTCTCGAAACCCTCAACAAAACCTTCACGTCTAAAACCGCGAGCCTCCGGGAAGAGCTCACCCAAACCCAAGAACAATTTCAGACCGAAAGCCAATCTTTAAAAGTTAAAATCTTTGAAGAATTGGAAAAATGCTTTTCGACATTGCGAGATGCGAAAGTTTCCCGGGTTGACCTGGCGGAAGTTTTGTTTGAACTTTGTATCAAAGTGAAGGGTACGGAATTCGTCCCTGATCTCAAGGAAGCCATGGAAAATCATCTCCAAACTGATTTTCTCCTCCCGGAGGAAGAACGCCCCGCACCGAAACCAACATCTCAATCATCCGGCATAATATAAACAGTCGCCCTTTACCGGTGATTTCCCCTACCCTGCGATTAAGTCGCCTCTTTGCTCGTTCTGGACTGTGGTCGGTCATCAGGAGCAAAAAGACTGATCGGGCCAGCCGGGAAGTTAAAACCCTCATGTTCTGAACAAAGGCAGTTATGCCTGTTTCCCCAGACGATTCCACTGCTCCTGCTCTGTCTCAGCACAGCGCCCTGTCAACGGTTGATCAATCACCCCAAGGCAATGACTTTGCTCTGGGGGAATTGTTTCAGTTTCTCACCGAAAAGGATGTTCGTCCCCAAGTTCATGCCGTTGCCCCGGCGGTTGCGCCCACTCGTAACGACGTCAAATCTGCCCTCACCACCGATGAGGCAGGGGAGCGTCTGCGGCAACTTTTGCTCGATTTACTGGATATTGAAGCCCAACAAGCCAGCGCCAACCCGGAGGATTCAGCAGGAGAGCAGGTTTGGCAACTACGGCTCCGACAATTAGAACGCCAATGTCGTGATCCTCGGGTGATGGGTCAGGTGATTTTTCCCATTTTTGCCGTTTTACTACAGAAAAAGATCGCCCAATCCCCGGAAGAAATTATTCCTGCCTTGGCATTAATTATTGATCGGGTGATTGAAACCCGTAGTCAGAGCGATCGCACCGCCCTCAGTAAAGTCCTCGCCACCACAATTCCGGGGGCTATTTCCAAGCAACTGGGGGAAGCCCCCAACGAAGTGATCCAAGCCATTGCCCCCGCCATGGGCAAGGCCATTACCGAGCAAGTCCGCCTTGATCGTGATGCGATGGTGGATGCCCTTTATCCGGTGATTGGCAACACGATCTCCAAATATATGGGGGAGGTGGTCAGCCAAATCAATGAGCGGGTTGAAAAAACCCTGAGCCTCAAGGGGATTATGCGTCGTCTTTCCCTGCGTTGGCAGGGGATTTCCGATGCGGAGCAAATTTTGCGGGATGCCATTCCCTTTCGGGTGCAGGCGGTGTTTCTGATCCATAAAAATTCTGGCCTGGTGATTGCGGATGTGCAGCAATCGGGTTCCCAAGCTTTGGAAGCGGATATGTTGGCGGGGATGCTAACGGCGATCCGTAGTTTTGCGGCGGAATGCTCGACGGATTCCCGCCATCAATCGGAACTGACAAAAATTGACTACGAAGATTTTCAAATCATTATGGAGGTGGCAGGGTATTGCTATATTGCCGCTGTCACCCAGGGGGATCCGCCGGGAAATTTTTCGATTAAATTACGCCAAACCCTCAGCTCGATTATCCTCAACCACGGCTATGGCGGGCTATTGGAGCAATTTGATGGCGATATGCGCAGGGTTCCCGACTCGATTCCCCAACTGTTGACGGAGTTATTGGTGGCACCGACGGTGTTGGAAAAGCCGAAGGTACGGCGGCGGTCGCTGCCGGTGGGGCTGCTGGTTTTACTGATGCTGTTGGGGATTCCCTTGGGTTGGGTTTACTATCGCCATTGGCAAAAACAACAGGTAATACTCGCGGTGGATGAGGCGATGGCTGCCAATCCTGCTTTGGCCCTCTATGCCATTCGCCCTCGTATTCAAGGAGGAACGTTAATTTTGACGGGGAAAGTTCCTAGTCCTGATCTGCGAGAGGAGGCGGGCATGGTGGCCCTTGAGGTGGCTCCGGATCTGGTTTTGGCCAATGAATTGTTAACGGTGGTGGCTCCCCCTGATCCAGAGGCGATCGCCGCTGAAGCCCAACGCCTCACCCAAAGTTTTGGCCAAATGCTGGGGGCGATGCTCACCAGTCGGTATGATCGAGCCAATCAGCAATTGATTGTGGAAGGGGGGGCGATCGCCCCCGAACGGATCAACCCCCTGGCGGAAAGCCTGCGGCAGATCCCCGGTGTGCAATCGGTGTTGTTAACCCTCAGTGGCGACCCCTCCCCCACCGCCCAACGGCTGTATTTCAACCCCAATTCCACGATCATTGCCCCCCAAGAGCAGACCCAAAAACTAGAGCCTTTGGTGGCCTATTTACAGGCTAACCCCAATATTCGCCTCCAAATCATCGGCCATACTGATACCAGTGGCACAGAGAAAATTAATCGTCAACTGGCCCCGCAGCGGGCCCAAGTGGTTAAAGATGCCCTAGTACAATTGGGGATTAACGGCGATCGCCTCATGGTCGCCGGGACGATCGCCCCCCCTCCCCAAGTGACGGAGAGTGATGCACTATGGTTAAGTCGGTGTGTGCGCTTTGAAGTCCTCAATTAGGTCAGGCTATGGTCACTGTTTCCAAGAAAATTTGTATGGTGGGGGATTTTGGCGTGGGGAAAACCAGCCTGATCCGACGATTTGTGGAGCGGGAATTTAGCGATCGCTACCTTTCCACCGTCGGCGTGAAAATTTCCCGCAAGGTCGTTCCTCTACCCCCCATGGATGATGTGGATGAACTGAAGCTGCTGATTTGGGATTTAGAAGGTCAAACCAAGTTTAAAGCCATCACCCCCACCTACCTCCAGGGTTCCAGCGGTGTCCTCATCGTTGCCGATGTCACCCGTCCGGAGACGATCGACCATATTGAGGATCATCTCCAACTGTTTTTTGGCGTCAATCCAGCGGGGTGGGTGGCGATCGCCCTCAACAAAACCGACCTCTTGGATAGTGACGAACGAACCCATGTGCAAACTAGCCTTGAGCTTAACCGCCCCCAGATCCTCGGCCCCTACCTAACCTCGGCAAAAACCGGCGATAATGTCGATGCAATTTTCACCGAACTGGCAAAAGAAATGTTGGCCTAGCAGCATAAAATCCTGACCATCATCTTTTTTGGGTCGTCTGTCATGAGTCATCCCCTCAAGCCCTCCATTCCCCATCATTTGGAATATATCATTACTGATCCTGAATTTTTAATTCAGGAATTTTCCCTGGGCATTGGGGCAATCCTCCAGGAATCCTTGATGGTTGGGGCGGATATTCGCCGCTTTTTACCGGAGTTAGTTGGCAGTGAAGCCATTGCTCACCAAGTTTTTCAGGGCCAACTCCCCTATTTCACGATTAAAGAAGTTGCCCATTACGGCCACAACAATCCGAATCATCCCGTTTATATTGATCTCAATCTAGAGCGATTAAACCCGCAATCTTTAATTTTGTTTATCAATGATGTTACAGAAACCGCAATCCTGAGGCAATCCCTAGTGCAACGGGTTAATGAAACAGAATTATTACTCAATGCCCTGAGGCGATCTGAAGACTATAACCGCAGAATCATCACCTCCATGGGGGATGCCCTGCTTACCACCAATCTATCGGGCAATATTAAAACGGTGAACCCCGCCACCCTTGCACTCTTCGGCTACCATGAAGCTGAACTGAAAAATCAACCCCTGGCTTTACTTTTTCCCGATGGATTGCCCACCAGCCTCGAACCACAAAGTTTACAAGCAACCACAATCCACGAAGATATTGAGGTCAATTGTCAAACAAAGTCAGGAAAAATCCTCACCATCGCCTTTTCCTGTGGAATCATTCATGCCCAGGGTGACAATTTACCGGTGGTGATTTATATCGGGCGCAATATTACTGCTCGCAAACGAGTTGAGCAGGAAATCAACGCAGCTTTAGCTAAGGAAAAAGAACTCAACGATTTAAAATCGCGGTTTATTGCCATGACTTCCCATGAGTTCAAAAATCCCCTGTCCAGTATTTTAATGTCCGTTGAACTCCTTGAAGAATTTGCCCTAACTTGGCATCCTGACAAGCGCCTCCGCCATTTGCAACGGATTCGTCAATCCACCACCCAGATGAAT
Organism: Spirulina sp. DLM2.Bin59; assembly: GCA_007693875.1. Classification (GTDB taxonomy): domain Bacteria; phylum Cyanobacteriota; class Cyanobacteriia; order Cyanobacteriales; family Spirulinaceae; genus Spirulina. The sequence goes on along the minus strand of RECT01000368.1, from coordinate 9,702 downwards.
AATCTGTTAGAAGATATTTTAGTGATCGGTAAAGCCGATACTGGTAAACTGGAATTTCACCCCCAGCCTTTAAATTTAAGGCAGTTTTGTCAAGATTTAGTGGAGGAGCTTCAGTTTTTGGCCGGTGAAAGCCATGAAATTATCCTGCATCTCCATGGAGCATTGGCTCCTCAGTATGATCTCGATGATAAGTTGTTGCGCCATACCTTTATGAATTTACTCAGTAATGCAGTGAAGTATTCTCCAGACTGCCCCCGCGTCGATTTTCGGGTTGGGGAGGTGGAGGGAGCTTTGATTTTTGAAGTGGAAGACCATGGCATTGGTGTCCCGGAGGAGGATCAACCCCGCTTGTTTGAAAGTTTTCACCGTTCTCGCAATGTCCGGGAAATTAAAGGCACAGGATTGGGGTTGTCCATTGTGAAGCGGGCGGTGGAGTTGCAGGGGGGAAAGATTACGTTTCGTAGTCAGGTGAATGTGGGTACAACGTTTACGGTGTGTTTACCGCTGGAGGCAGGATGGAGCAGTTAATTATCATGACTCGTTATCCCTTGGCGGGACAGACAAAAACCCGTCTGATTCCTCGCCTAGGGCCGGAGGGGGCGGCGCAATTACAACGAGAGATGACGGAACATACCCTGGCAACAGTAACCCGTTGCCAGGCATCCCGACGGGTACGGCGGGCGATCGCCTTTACCGATGCGAATTTAGCCCAAATCCAGGCTTGGTTGGGGCCCGATGGGGATTATTGGCCCCAGGGGGAGGGGGATTTAGGCGATCGCATGGCCCGCGCCTTTGCGCGGAGTTTCGCCACCGGAGCCAGTCGGGCGGTGATCATCGGCATTGACTGCCCCGACCTCACCCCAGCCCTGTTAGCCACCGCCTTTAATGAGTTGGAGACGAGTCCTGTTGTTTTCGGCCCCGCCACCGATGGAGGCTATTACCTGATCGGCTTGGCTCAACCTTGCCCGGCGTTATTTACGGGCATCGCCTGGGGAACAGATCAGGTGTTTGCCCAATCCCGGCAAATTCTCATTGGTGCAGCCATTCCTTTTACGATCCTGCCCACCTTAACGGATGTGGACTACCCGGAAGATCTGCCGGTGTGGGCAAAATATCAAGGGGGCCAATCATGAGCCTCGCTTCGCTGCTTTACCTTTCAGCGGGAACGATGCCCTCCCCAGTGGCTAATGAGATCCAAACGGTGAAAATGGCCCAGGCCTTCAGCCATGAGGTGGCGCATTTTGAGTTAATTCTCAGTGGCAACCTGCGATCGCTCCTGGGGTTGGAACCGGATTTTAACCAACGGTTTCGGGATTGGTATGGGATTATCACCCCCTTTGCGATCACCCGGATTCCCGCCCTGACCTGGCGCACCCCCTTTCCGTTTCCACCGGGAGCCTATTCTCCCCGCAAATATCTCCGTTGGGCTGTGGCCTACTGTCGTCGCCAAAATCCAACGGTGGTCTACACCCGCACGCCCTATTTGGTGCAGCCCCTCCTGGCGGCAGGGTTGCGGGTGGTGTTGGAATTTCACGAACCCCTGACGCTCCAGGCGGCCACTTGGTTTAAACATCGGCAACTTTTGGGGGTGGTGACGTTGGCCCCGGAGTTGCGATCGCAATATCAGTCCTTAGGGTTAGATCCAGATCAGGTTTACATTGCCCCCAGCGGCGTCGATCTCAGCCCCTTTCAAATTCCCATCAGCCCCCTCGAAGCCCGGCAACGGCTCAGGCTCCCCCCCCATCAACCCATTGCCCTCTACGCCGGCAGCCTCTACGACCACAAGGGCATTCCGACAATTTTAGCGGCGGCAGCCCAGGTGCCAAATTGCCAATTTATCCTGGTGGGAGGGCAGGGCAATGAGGTGGAGCGGGTGCGATCGCAAGCCCAACAACGGCGCTTAACAAACCTCCACCTCATCGGTTATCAAACCCAAGGGGAAATCCCCCTCCATCTACTAGCCGCCGATGTCCTGCTCCTGCCCACCAGTGCCCAATGGTTCCTCGCCAGTACCACCTCTCCCCTAAAGCTGTTTGAATATATGGCCGCCCAACGGCCGATTATTGCGTCAAACTTGCCCAATATTGCCACCGTATTGCGGGATGGCGAAAATGGTCGTCTAATTCCCCCCGATGATCCCACCGCCCTAGCCCTGGCCATTGAGGACAGTTTAGCCAACCCTGATCGCAGTCAAGCCATGGCTCTCCAAGCCGTCCAGGATGTCCAAGCCTACAGTTGGCAACGGCGGGCTGAGGGAATTCTGGCTTTTATCGAAGCGCAACTAACCCTGTAGGGGCGTTGGCGTAAGCCTGCCGGAGGCACAAAAATGTTTTCGCCCCCAACGCCATAAAAAAGGAACGTCCGGAGACGCTCCTTTAAAACCACCAACGGCAGGGCCTGGCTCAACCCTAAAACCGCAGGGAAATCGCGAAAACTTAAACCTCGTAGGTCGCTTGGCCGGAAAACTTCACCGTGATCGGTTCGGGATTGCTGCCAATGTTGCGGTCTTTCTTGCCCGCAAACTCGCGGCCTTCGTTGACCTTCTCGGGGAACACACCATCGGCGGGGTGCAGGTATTGCAGTTCACCGTTGGGGAAAACCCGGTAGATTTTAAAATCTTCAATTTTCGGCTTGAACTTGGTGCGCAGTTGCGTGCCCAATGCCAAACACTGTTCTTTGCGAGCCAAATATAGCAGGTTTTCACCTTCATGCATGATGGCCGCGCCGCCCGTGGGCATTTCAAACACTTGTTCCGTGGTGCTTGTCCAGGTGATGGCGTACTTCTCTTCAGTTTCCGCTTTCGTCAACAGGCCGCCCGTGCTGCCACCAAACTTAGGAGTTTGTCCAGAAAGTGCCTCTGTCATAAACGTCTCTCTAAAGGATGTGAATGTTTAGTCGCATGCTATCACTGCCAGTGGAATTCCCCAGTAGATTTGTCAAGAACTGTAACAGTTTCGCCCAAATCCGAGGCGATCGCCCCCCCTGACTTGCCCTTTCCGGGGCGATCGCCCCCCCCCAACAGCCCCGTCCCTGAACCGAAGGCTCTATAATAAACCACTGTTAAGAGCAGCATTATGGGGAAATCCAAGTGTTTCACCTCAGTGGTTACGAATATTTTTTAGGCTTTCTGTTGATTGCCAGTTCTGTGCCGATCCTGTCCTTGGTGGCATCGAAAATTCTCAGACCCCGCACCGGCGGCCCCGAGCGGCGCACCACCTATGAATGTGGTATGGAGCCAGTGGGGGGAGCGTGGATTCAATTCAACATTCGCTACTATATGTTCGCCCTCGTCTTCGTCGTCTTCGATGTAGAAACCGTCTTTCTCTACCCTTGGGCGGTGGCTTTTAGTCAATTGGGGCTACTGGCCTTCATCGAAGCCCTGATTTTTATCGCAATTTTAGTTGTTGCCCTTGTCTATGCCTGGCGTAAAGGAGCCTTAGAGTGGTCATGAGTTCTAACCAACCCTCCCCAGAAACAATTCTCAACCCCGTCGCTGTCCCCAGCGTCACCCAAGATTTATCAGAAAACGTCGTCCTCACCACCGTGGACGACCTCTACAACTGGGCGAGACTTTCCAGTCTTTGGCCCCTCCTCTATGGAACCGCCTGCTGCTTCATCGAGTTTGCCGCGATGATCGGCTCTCGCTTTGACTTTGACCGCTTTGGTCTGGTTCCCCGCTCCAGCCCCCGCCAAGCAGATTTATTAATTACCGCTGGCACGATCACGATGAAAATGGCCCCCGCTTTGGTGCGCCTGTACGAACAAATGCCCGATCCCAAATATGTGATCGCCATGGGAGCCTGCACGATTACCGGCGGCATGTTCAGCGTTGATTCCCCCAGCGCCGTCCGGGGTGTGGATAAACTCATCCCCGTGGATGTTTATATTCCCGGTTGTCCCCCCCGGCCCGAAGCGATTATGGACGCGATTATCAAGCTCCGTAAAAAGGTAGCCAATGAATCGATCCAAGAGCGAGCCACGGTGCAGGAGCAGCAGCATGAATACTATTGCACCACCCACAACATGAAAGTGGTGGAGCCGATTTTAACCGGGGAATATTTGCGATCGCCCGACCGCCAAACCCCCGCCAAACAACTCACCGAAGCCTACGGGCTACCCATCGCCCCCGTCCGCACCCAGGAGGAAGTCAACCGTGGCTGAACCAGAACAAACCCCCGAAACCGAATCCACCGCCCTTGTCGCCGGCCCCGTCTCCACCTGGCTCACGGAAAACGGCTTTGATCATGACCTCCTCGAACGGGATCACCTCGGGGTTGAACTGCTCAAAGTGGATGCTCAGGTATTGCTGCCCATCTGTACCGCTTTGCGGGCCTATGGTTTTAACTATCTCCAATGTCAGGGGGGCTACGATCTAGGCCCCGGTAAAGAGTTGGTGAGTTTTTATCATTTGGTCAAGGTGCGGGATAACGCCGACAGCACCGAAGAGGTGCGCGTTAAGGTGTTTGTCCCCCGCGACAATCCCCATATTCCCTCCGTCTATTGGATCTGGCGGGCAGCGGATTGGCAGGAGCGGGAAACCTATGATATGTATGGCATCATCTTCGATGGCCATCCCAATTTAAAACGGCTGCTGATGCCGGAGGACTGGATTGGCTGGCCCCTGCGGAAGGATTACATTTCTCCCGATTTTTACGAACTCCAAGATGCCTTTTAACCGCGACGAAACGTCCCCTCGCCGCCCCATCCCCCTCACTGGGGGGTTTTTTATGGGCGCTTGCCCCCACGAAGGGGAGCGATCGCCATTAAACTAAGGAAATCCTCACCATCGCCCCCATGTTTATTGGTCTCCACATCCACACCGACTATAGCCTCCTCGATGGGGCCTCTCAGGTTCCTGCCCTTGTGGATCGGGCGGTGGAATTGGGGATGCCGGCCATTGCCGTTACGGATCATGGTGTGATGTATGGGGCGATCGAACTCTTAAAAACAGCCCGGAATAAAGGGGTTAAGCCGATTATCGGCAATGAAATGTATGTGATTAATGGCGATATTACCGACAAAAAGACGCGGTATAAACGCTATCATCAGGTGGTTTTGGCGAAAAATAAAAAGGGCTATCAAAATTTAGTTAAGCTCACTTCTATTTCTCATTTAGATGGGATGCAAGGGAAAGGCATTTTTTCCCGGCCTTGTATTAATAAGGAATTACTCACCCAATACCATGAAGGCCTGATCGTTACTAGTGCTTGCCTGGGGGGAGAAGTTCCCCAGCGCATTTTAAAGAATGAACTCAAGGAAGCCCGTGAGGTGGCGCAATGGTATCAGGATTTATTCGGGGATGATTATTATTTAGAAATTCAAGATCATGGCTCCGCTGAAGACCGGATCGTCAATGTGGAAATGGTCAAAATTGGTCAAGAATTGGGGATTAAAATTGTTGCCACCAATGATTCTCACTTTATTTCCTGTAACGATGTGGAAGCCCACGATGCCCTTTTATGTATTCAAACTGGCAAGTTAATCACCGAAGATAAACGCCTCCGCTATTCCGGCACAGAATACCTCAAATCCGCTGAAGAAATGCGCCTCTTGTTTCGGGATCATCTGACCGATGAGGTGATTGAATCGGCCCTAGCCACCACCGTGGAAATTGCCGAAAAGGTTAAGCCCTATAAGATCCTCGGTGAACCCCGGATTCCCGATTATCCCATTCCCGCCGGCCATACCGCCGATAGTTATTTAGAAGAAGTGACTTGGCAAGGGTTGGGCGATCGCCTCAATTGCCAAAGCCGTTCCGAAGCCCCCCCCGAATATCGGGAGCGGCTGGAATATGAATTGAAAATGATGCAGCGGATGGGGTTTGCCACCTATTTTTTAGTGGTGTGGGACTATATTAAGTTTGCGCGGGATAATCATATCCCTGTGGGGCCGGGGCGGGGTTCGGCGGCGGGTTCTTTAGTTGCCTATTGTTTGAAAATTACCAATATTGACCCCGTTCACCACGGCTTACTCTTTGAGCGGTTTTTAAACCCGGAACGGAAATCAATGCCGGATATTGATACGGATTTTTGTATTGATAATCGGGATAAGGTGATTGATTATGTCACCCAAAAATATGGCAAGGCGAACGTTGCTCAAATTATTACCTTTAACCGCATGACCTCCAAGGCGGTTTTAAAGGATGTGGCGCGGGTGTTGGATATTCCCTATGCCGAGAGCGATCGCATGACCAAGTTAATCCCGGTATCGCGGGGGAAACCGACAAAATTAAAGGTGATGGTTTCCGATGATACCCCCTGTAAGGAATTTAAAGATCTTTACGATACCGATACCCGGATTAAGCATTGGGTAGATATGGCGATGCGCATTGAGGGGACAAATAAAACCTTTGGGGTTCATGCCGCTGGGGTGGTGATTTCTTCCCAGCCTTTAGATGAAATTGTGCCACTCCAACGGAACAATGATGGGGCGGTAATTACCCAATTTTCCATGGAAGAGTTGGAAAATTTGGGCCTGTTGAAAATGGACTTTTTGGGGTTAAAAAATCTCACCACGTTACAAAAAGCGGCGGATCTGGTGCAACAGCATCAAGGCATCACGGTAGATCTGGATCAACTGCCCCTAGAGGAACGGAAGGCTTTAAAAATTCTCGCCAAAGGAACAATCAAAAAACTCCCCGATGATATTCAAAAAACCCATCAACTGTTCCGGGATGGCAATTTGGAAGGGATTTTTCAATTGGAATCCGATGGGATGCGGCAAATTGTCCGAGATTTGAAACCTTCGGGGATTGAAGATATTTCTTCGATTTTGGCTCTCTATCGGCCTGGGCCCCTCGATGCGGGGTTAATTCCGATGTTTATTAACCGGAAACATGGCCGGGAGGCGATTCAATATGATCATCCCCTCTTGGAAACGATCTTGAATGAGACCTATGGGATTTTGGTCTACCAGGAGCAGATCATGAAAACGGCTCAGGATTTGGCGGGCTATTCCCTCGGTCAGGCGGATTTATTGCGGCGGGCGATGGGGAAAAAGAAAATTTCCGAAATGAAAAAGCATCGGGAATTGTTTGTGGATGGGGCGACGAAGAATGGGGTTAAGGAGCAGATTGCCAATAGTCTTTTTGACCAGATGGTTAAGTTTGCGGAATATTGCCTCACCTATGACATGTTGGTGTTAACGGTGGAATATGGCCCGATGCCCATTGGTCAGTTGGTGGCGGAGCGGATGCCTTGCCAGGTGTATAGCGTTGATCCCCAAGGGTTTATTTATACCCAGGCGATCGCCCAATGGCACGATCGCGGCCAACAGCCGGTTTATGAATACGAACTTGAAGATGGCTCGATGATCCGGGCTACGGCAGATCACCGTTTTATGGTGGAATCGGGGGAAATGTTGCCCATTGATGAGATTTTTGAGCGGGGGTTAGATCTGAAAAAATGTGCGGTTAATGGGGCAATCGCCCCGCCACCGACAGCTTCCCCGCCACCACCGTACAATTCCGCCCTTTGTGTTTAGCGGTATAGAGGGCCGTATCGGCAGCTTGCATTATTTCTGCCTCAGTTTGGCCATGTTTGGGGAAACAAGCTAACCCCATGGAAACAGTAACGCCATTGAGGGTTTGGCTGTCCGTTTCCAGGTGCAATGCTTCCACTTGGTGACGGATCGTTTCTGCCCGTTGGTAACAGGTGGAGCAATCCATTTCTGGCAAAATCAGCACCATTTCTTCGCCTCCGTAACGACAGGGAAGATCGGTTTCCCGCAGGTTTTGACGCAACAATTGCCCCAAGGCCTTTAACACCAAATCCCCAGCATCATGGCCAAAGGTGTCGTTAAACTGCTTGAAGTGATCCACATCCAGCATTACCACACAGAAGGTTAAATCATGGCGCTGCGATCGCTGCAATTCATAGGTGAGGGCCTCCACCATAAACCGGCGGTTATAGAGGCCGGTGAGGGGGTCGTGGGTGCTTTGGGTTTTGAGGGTTTCCCGCAGTTCTAGGCTGGCAAGGGCGAGGGCTAAATGTTCCGCCACCGTGTGGGCGAGTTGTTGCTTGGCTTCATCCAAACTGCCGGCAATGTGGCTACTTAAATGCAGAGAACCCACCACTTCCCCCTGGGCAAACATCGGTAAGCAGAGGGATTCTGCCGGTGACTGATCCCTATGGATGTGGGGACAGAGCAGTCCTGCACTGTCCGCTGTTCCCCAATGGGGCTGGCTGCGGCGCAGGGCCCAGCAATGTTGCATCGGGAATTGGGATTGGCTGGTGTGGGGTTCTCCCCAAGCTGCCACCTGGGTCATCCATTGTTCGATGGCGTTGAGCCGAAACAGTTCACCGGAGCAATGGGGAAAGAGGGGGCGGAGTAAATCTGCGACCATGCGATGGGCTTCGGCTACGGAGCGACAGACCTGTAAAAAGTTGTTCATGTTGCCCAATAACACCATTTCCTGATGACGGAGTTCCAGTTGGGCGACTTTATCGAGGAGTTGGGCATTGGCTTGTTTGAGGGCATCTTCTGCCTGTTTGCTCTCGGTGAGGTCGATGGAGAACACCGCTAGGCGGCTAATGTGGCCGTCGCGATCGCTAATGGGATAGATACTATTTTCATAATGCCGACCCTCTACAATGTCGTTAAACTGACTGGGCTGACCGGTATTCAGGACGGTTTTGGCCTGGTGGCGATAGACTTGGGCAATGTCGGGGGAGAGATGAGTCGCGATGGGGCTTCCTACCAATTTCTTGAGGGGAATTTGCAAACGCTGGGCGATCGCCTGGTTCCCCTGCAACACCACGCCATGGGTATCAATCAGGAATGCACTTTCTTGGATCGCATTGAGCAACGCCCGGAGGGATTCCTCCGCCGCCTCCCGTTCCTGAAATGCTGCCTGTTGGAGGCTAATATCTTCAATCACACCGATAAAATACTTGGGTACACCTTCCCCATCCCGAACGAGGGAGAGGGTGGTGGTTCCCCACAGCCAAGAGCCATCCTGACGGCGGTATCGCTGTTGGGCACAGTAGGAGGATTGCTCGCCGGTTAAGAGCATTTGCGCGAGAGCGTCCACATCATCATGGGCCGCGTCAACGAGGAGATCGTGATACCGCTGGGTGAAGAGTTCCAGGCGGCTGTAGCCCAACAGATCACAAAGCTTTTGGTTGATCCGAAAAAAATGCCCCTCCAATGTTAGGATTGCCATTCCCACGCCCGCCTGCTCAAAAATGGCCCGAAACCGCTCTTCGTTATCCCGCAAAATCGCTTCGGCATTGGCCTGTTCGCTGAGATCCACGGGGGAGAGTGGTGGATTTTCTCTCTCAACTGACAAGAGTGGGGTGGATCGGTAAAACCGCAGGCCTAAACCGCCAAGGGTGCAAAGGGTGGCGATCGCCAATGTTTCGGGGGCCATCAGCCCGGCAAGGATCAGGCTTTGGGCCTCTGTCCGCAATCCCAAACTCAGGCCTAGAAGGAGTATCCCTGCCATTAGCAAGCAGCAATCGAGGCGAAACGGTCTGAGTATCACGGGTTTTGGCACAGAATTTGCCATACTGGCTGGAGAAAGTTAAGAGTATGGTAGATGCTCAAGAACCGGTTATTATGCGGTGCAAGCGATCCCGCCTCCCTTACTGACTGGGGAAGGCATGCCGTTGTTTTTTTTTGCGAAAAAATTAAGCGTTAACCCTATTTTTACGGAATATCCCGATAGCTTGAAAGCCCTGCGGCTTTAGCCCAGGGATGAAA
>RECT01000426.1 GCA_007693875.1 Spirulina sp. DLM2.Bin59 | reverse complement strand
CCCCGAACATACCTCCCCCATCAGCTTTGGGATCAGACTTGCCCTTGGCTTTTTGCTTGGCATCTTGGGCGGCTTTATTTTTGGCGTTAATCCCCCCACTGGAATTGGAGCCAGCACTGTGGGCAGTGAGGGGTTGACCGAGTTTCTTCTCAATCACAGCCTTACATTGGAGGGCGATCGCCTCTTCAGGATTCGATTGCAGGGACTTGAGAATATGCACCTTTGCCATGCTGACCTGATTTTGCTTCAGGTAAGCCATGCCCAAAAGACCATGGCAGGTACTATTCTTGGGATCCAGTTTCAGACCATCCCGCAGTTCCAAAACCGCCTTGGCAAAATTATTTTTGGTGATATATTCCTGAGCACGGCGCACATAGGCTAGGACAGGGGAGGATTCCTCCGGGACCACAGGGGGTTTAGCCTTCTGGGCTGAGGGGGTAGCACTGGGGGCAGCCTTCGGAGTAGGCGGGGCTTGGCGCAGGCCCTGACCGGCTTTGAGCATTAAATAAACCAGGTTTAACTCGCTCAATTCGCCAATGGTCTGCTCACAGGCAGCAATGGATTTGTACTGATTATCCGTTAAGGCTTTCAGGGCCTGGGCATAGGCAAGATCAACATTGCCCCCAGCCTTGAGGAGATTTTTCGCCATCTCGCTTTGGACATTGGGGGGATTACCTTCACTGGCTAATCGTTTTCCCGTTTGTTCCAGCACAATTTGATGCTCATGGTGGGTTTTGCCCTTGAGGGTTTCGTAGGCAGGGTTAATCAATTTGGAAAGGAGTTCGCTGGCCTGTTGCCGTTCCGCGTCACTGTTGACTTTGACCGTATCGGGATGGAGGAGCCGCGCCAGCTTCAGATAGCGTTTCCGCACTGTATTTGCATCCGCCGTGACGGGTAAGCCGAGGACGGCATGGTGATCCGTCAAATCATATTTAAAAAGTCCATATTTAATGGTTAGGGACATAGTGCTTCACCGAAAACATCGCTCATAATCTCTTAGTATCCCCTAGATTTCCCTGGATGAGGGCATTCTTTGACGGAGATTCATGTTATTGATTATTCAGGGGGATAACTGAGCCATTTGGGCGGCATCGCTCCAAACGGCAATGGGAGGGGTTTGGGCCAAGGCTTGGCTCAGGGATGGGTGGATTGCGCCATTGGTGGCGAGGATGCGACCGGAATTGAGATCAAAGGGGGTTTGATCGTAGGCGGTGACGAGGCCCCCCGCTTCCCGCACTAAGACCACGCCAGCAGTGAGATCCCAAGGTTTTAACCCCCGCTCCCAATAGCCATCGAGGCGGCCACAGGCCACCAGAGCGAGATCTAGGGCGGCGGATCCCCCTCGCCGTACCCCCTGGGTGATGTGGGTGAGGTAGCAGAATTCGGCGTAGTTATTATCAGCGGTGGTGTGGCGATCGTAGGCAAAGCCGGTGACGAGGAGGCTGTTGCGCAGTTGGGCGGTGGTGGAAACCTGGATCCGTTGGCGGTTGCAGGTGGCCCCTAAACCTTGGGCGGCACGGTAGAGGCGATCGCCCCCCGGATCATAAATCACCCCTAACACCGGCTCCCCCTCGATGAGCAAACCAATGGACACCGAGGAAGCGGGGTAACAATGGGCATAATTGGTCGTGCCATCGAGGGGATCAATCACCCAATGGTAGCGATCGCTCTTCCCCTGTTGAAAGCCGGATTCTTCCGCCAAAATTGTATGATCCGGCAGGTGGCGGGCTAAGGTAGCCAAAATCACCGCCTCCGATTGTTTATCGGCTTCGGTGACCAAATCCCCAGGGCGGCCCTTTTCTTCAATGGTTTCCAGTTTGCCCCAATGGGCTTTGAGGATCGCACCAGCGGCCAGGGCCGCTTCGGTGGCAATGTCGAGGAAGGTTTGCAGCGGTTCGGCTTGGGCCATGGGTGGGGAAGGATTGCAAAAAACGAGCATTAACGGCGAAATTCCGCCGGAGTTTGGCGCAGGGGCTGATCCGGTTGCCAAATACCAACGCCCCTTATTCTCGCATAGTCTTGGGCATGGCTCAATCGCTGCTGAATCGGGGCGGAACGATTCGCGCCAGCGTAGCCATCATCCCCCTGGGCTAAAACATAGCCCTCTGCCACCAGCCATTGATTAATCCAGACATCCCCCTGCCAGAGATGGCCCCAATAGCGGTCATACTGATCCGGCTCGGCCCGCTCTAGGACAAGGGTGACGGTGGGGGTTTGGCGGAGTTGGTTTTCCAGGGCAATTTGAGCCGCTTCCCCCCAGGGCACCTGTTGTAGATCTGGGGCGTTGATCCCACTGAGGCGCAGGGTAATGGGGGCCTGGGGATCGTAGGGAAACCCGCGCAATATGACAACCTGGCCACTGATCACCCGGTCAATGGTCACTGTTAACCCTTGAGGCGGTGAAGGTTCCGGTTGACAGCCGGTGATTAGGAGGATCACCCCCAACCAGAGGATTTTAATCGTCATCCAGGGGTAAACCCATCCGCACCGGCCCCTTGCCAAAATAGCGGCCAAATTGCAATTCATAGACCTCATCTTCATCCTGAGTCTCCACCACCAGATCGGAGCGGGCATAGCTCACACAAAGGAGGGCATAGCCCTGGGCTTGGAGGTCGGGGGAAAGGCCCATGGCCTCCGGTTGCACGAGGTTGCCCTCTTTGACGCGGACGGCACAGGCAGTACAGGCCCCATTACGGCAGGAGAAGGGAAGGGTATACCCCTCAGCTTCGAGGCTGTGGAGGATGTAGTGATCATCGGGAACTTGGGCGGTGAAGGTTTGGCCCCGGTGGCGATCGTGGACTTCGATGGAATAATAATTGGGCATGGTTCCCCCGACAACAGCAACCCCTATTGTACAAAGATTGGCGGGAATATTGATCAATGTCGTGACAATCCTGTTGCTTACTGCTACAATGGAAAACTGCAATACACCTGGAGAGGTGGCCGAGTGGTCGAAGGCGCAGCACTGGAAATGCTGTAATGGGGTAACTCATTCGAGGGTTCGAATCCCTCCCTCTCCGTTTTTTAGGGTCAAGGGCGATGAAAGCATTGGTGACAGGGGCGAATGGCTTCACGGGTTCCCATTTGGTGCGGGCCTTGGTGGCCCGGGGTTTTGATGTGGTGGGGCTGGTGCGCCGAACGAGTAATTGCGATCGCCTCGCTGATGTCCCCCTCACCCTCGCCTATGGCGATATTACCGATCGCCCCAGCCTTGATCAGGCCTTGACGGGGGTGGATTGGTTGTTTCATACGGCGGCCTATGTGGATTTGGGCATTGTTGATGGCGATCGCATGGCCCAGGTCAACATTGAAGGAACCCGCAACGTCCTCGCCGCCGCCCAAGCCGTTGGGGTGGAAAAAATGGTCTATTGCAGCACCATCGGCATCTATGGCGATACCCAAGGGGAAACCATCGACGAAACCTTCCAACGTCGCCAACAGGGGTTTTCCTCCGCCTACGATCGCACCAAATACGAAGCCCAAGCCCTGGTTAATCAGGCCGCCGCAGCGGGGTTTCCCGTCGTCAGCGTCATGCCTTCGGGGATTTTTGGCGTGGATGACCCCCATTTTGGCCCCGTGATTCGGTTATTTTTAAAGGGGAAACTGCCCTTTTGGGTGGGGGGCGATCGCATTACCGGCATTGTCCATGTGGATGACCTCGTGGCAGCCATGATCCTCGCCGCCGAACAGAGCCAACCGGGGGAGCAATACATCATCTCCACCGCCGACCTCCCCACCCGGGAAATGTTCGCCTACCTGGGGGAAAAAGCCGGGATTCCCACCCCCAAGGAAGCCCCCAAGGCCCTGGTCTACGCCCTCACCGCCCTCCTCGATC
>RECT01000309.1 GCA_007693875.1 Spirulina sp. DLM2.Bin59 | reverse complement strand
CCCCCATCCTAAACCACTTCTAATCATAGTTGTGGACAAGCCATGACTAATCAGGGGGAGCAGCTTCGGGGGTGGGTGGCGCTGCTGTGGGCTGGGCGGCGGCATGGCGTTCTTCGGCATTGGCCATTACGGCTTCAAACTTTTCGAGAATTTCGCCGGGATAGCTTTCCAGGCTTTTGGTAGCAAAGGAAAGCCGGTTTTTTTGCTCGTCAATATCGAGGACGACGACTTTGATCGCCTGACCGACGGTGAGGACGGTGCTGGGGGCTTGGATCGTGTTGCGGCTGATCTGTTTGACATGGAGCAACCCCGTCAGGCCGCCAATATCCACAAAGGCCCCATAGGGTTGAATATTCACCACCGTTCCCGCCACTAATGCGCCGGGTTCAACGGTTTTCATCGCTGCGGTGCGGGCGGCTTCCCGTTGGGAGAGCACCAGCTTACGGCGGTCGGGGGAGACTTCTAAACAGGTAACGGTGAGGGTTTGGCCCACCAGTTCATCGGCGGTGCCATCATTCAGACTTTGTTTTTCCGCCTCCATGAGGTGCGATCGCGGGATAAAGGCCCGTAAACCGTTCACCTGGCCCATCAGGCCGCCGCGATTGCTGCCGGTGACGCGCATTTGTATGGTTTTGCCGGTTTCCTGAAGTTCAACCAATTCATCCCAAGCCTGTTGGATGGCCAACTGCCGCCGGGAGAGAATCACCTGACCATCGGCATCCTGATCCCGAATGATTAAAAATTCTAAGGGTTCCCCCTGGGGGAGGGCGGCGGCGATATCTGGGACGCGGGTGAGGGCAATTTCATCAAGGGGAATAAACCCCGCCGCTTTGCCGCCAATTTCCACAAATGCGCCATCGGTGGTGTATTCAATAATCGTGCCTTTGACCACCTTGCCCCGTTCAAAGTCAAAACGGTAGCTCTCCTGTTCGAGGGCTTGGGCAAAGTCATCCATAGAGAAGGACGGTTGAGAGGAAGAAGAAGGCATGACCATTAAGGAAAACGATAGGAAAGGGGGAGCGTAGCCAATCACCCCACAGCGACTCTTAAATATTAGCCGATGGTGTGGGGGATAGCTGATCGTGGAATAACTCTAATACCTTTTGCCATGCCGCTTCCGCCGCTGCGGGTCGGTAATCGGCGCGGCGATCGCACATGAAGCCATGGCCCGCCTCTGGGTAGCGGTGAATTCGGTGGTCAATACCATGGGTGGCAAGGGCTGTGGCCACCTGCTCCACTTCCCCAAGGGGAATTAACGGATCCTGCTCCCCAAAGAAGCAATCGATCCGGCCTTGAATTTCGGGTGTGCGCGTGATTGTCGCGGGGCCGCCGCCGGGGGTAAGGGTGGCAATGCCTGCCCCATAGAAGGAAGCGGTGGCCAGAACATCGGGAAGGGTGGCGGTTAAATAGGCCACATGACCGCCAAAACAAAACCCGATGGTTCCCACACCGGCAGGGGATACGGTGGGGAGTTGGTAGAGGTAGCGGATCGTGCTCGTCATATCGCTGAGGAGTTCTGCCGCTGTCGTCTGGTTTTTATAGTCCCGTCCCTGGATGACGTCGGCTTCGCTGTAGCCCGCCTCATAACCGGGGGCAATGCGTTGATAAATGGCCGGGGCAATGGCCACATAGCCGGCCTGGGCGATGCGTTCGGTGATTTCGCGAATGTGGGGGTTAACACCGAAAATTTCTTGAATGACAATCACGGCAGGGTGGGGGCCGCCTTGGGCCGGTTGAGCGAGATAGGCCTGAATCGCTAGATCACCATTGGGGATGTAGACCGTCGTTGTATTGAGGGCAGGAACAGTCATGAAAATCAATTCGTCTCCGAAATTTCTCTGTACAGCCTACACTAGAGGTTTAGACTCCTCTGTCTCTTTGCTGGCGAATTTTAAGTTTTCCTATGGCTAATCCGGTGCAATTTCACATTCAAACCGACAGCGATATCCCCGCTTCTCGGCAGTTGTTTGATCAGATTCAGTTTGCGATCGCCTCCCGCCAATATCCCCCGGGGCATCGTTTACCCAGTACCCGCCAACTGGCCCAAATCACGGGCCTACACCGCAACACCGTCAGCAAGGTTTACCGGCAGTTAGAGGAAACGGGCCTGGTGGAATCTCAAGCGGGATCGGGGATTTATGTGCGACCCCAGGGCCATGAGGGGGGGACAAATTTGCGATCGCCCAGTTTGGAGCAATACCCCGAAGCCTATAAATTGGTGCAAAAAAGCCTCGATGATCTCCTCTCCCAAGGCTGCACCCTCTCCCAAGCGCGGGAATTGTTCCTCTCAGAAATTGATTGGCGGCTGCGCTGTAGTGCGCGGGTGTTGGTGACAGTGCCAGCGCGGGATTTGGGGGCGGGGGAATTGATGGTGCAGGAGTTGGAAGGCTCTTTGCTGATTCCGGTGCAGTTGGTTCCCCTGGAGGAATTGGCGGATATTTTGAGCCTGACCCATTCGGGGACGGTGGTGACGAGTCGGTATTTTATTAAAGAAGCGGAGGCGATCGCCGCCCCCCGCTCGGTGCGAGTCATCCCCGTCGATATTTGCGACTACACCAAAGAACTGGCCCTGATGAAAAACCTACCCAAAAACACCACATTGGGCCTCGTCAGCCTCAGCGCGGGCATCCTCAACATTGCCGAAACCCTCGCCCACAGCCTCCGGGGGGATGATTTGTTAATCATTGCTGCCCAAGTTCACGACACCTACAAGGTCAACGCCCTGATCCGCAGTTCCCAAACCATCCTCTGTGACAAAGCCAGTTATAGCCTCGTCAAGCAGGCGATCCTGAATCTGCGGGATGACCTGATCCGCCATCCCGACTTGGTTTGCAGTGAGAACTACATCGGTGAAAAGTCCATCAACCTCCTGAAGCGAGAATTAGGACTAGGCTAGTACCGGACAGCGGAAATCACCCGACCATGCCTGCAAGGCAAACTGAGCCCACGGGAGATTCCCCTTTCTGCCTTCTGCCTTCATCCTTCTGCCTTGAGATACTAGTTTTTGGGCCGTTCACTGTGGCGATCGGTAAGGTGCTCCACCTTATCCCGCAATAGGATCGTAAATTTATACAGTTCCTCCATCACATCAATGAGGCGATCGCGGTAGGGAGAATCCTTCATGGAACCATCCTCATTAAATTCCTGATAAGCCTTAGCCACGGAGGATTGATTGGGGATCGTGAACATCCGCATCCACCGCCCGAGGATGCGTAGCGTATTCACCGCATTAAAGGACTGCGATCCCCCAGAAACCTGCATCACCGCCAAAGTTTTGCCTTGGGTGGGGCGAATCGAGCCAATTTCCAAAGGAATCCAATCAATTTGGGTCTTAATCAACCCGGAAACATTGCCGTGCATTTCCGGGCTTGACCACACCTGCCCCTCGGACCACTGCACCAAGTCCCGCAATTCCTGAACTTTAGGATGGGTGTCGGGTTCGGCCCCATGGAGGGGCAGGCCACGGGGATCAAAAAAGCGGGTTTCTGCCCCCAGATCACTGATAATCCGGGCAGCTTCTTCCGCCAAGAGGCGACTATAGGAGCGCTCCCGCAGGGAGCCATAGAGAAAGAGAATACGGGGGGGATGGTCGAAACTCATAGCCAAAACGAAAACATCAAAAAAAATTGTTACATCTCTTGCGCCGGTTGTTAAACACTATCCTTTAATCACAATCTCGATTTGATCAGGGTTGACCCCAAAGTGTTGTGCTAAACCAGCTTTAGCTTGGGCAATGGATA
This sequence comes from Spirulina sp. DLM2.Bin59, assembly GCA_007693875.1. GTDB lineage: Bacteria > Cyanobacteriota > Cyanobacteriia > Cyanobacteriales > Spirulinaceae > Spirulina. Next base: position 145 of record RECT01000309.1, on the reverse strand, counting down.
GAGGAGGAATCGTTTCCCCCGTGATCACCGGCTGCGGCTGAAGTGACTCAAACTCTAGCGAGGCAAGGTCAATTCCCAAATCTGCCAATCTTACGAAAATAGTGCGGGAGTCTGAAAGCCCCGTCAATTTATTGCGGGGATGAAA
>RECT01000454.1 GCA_007693875.1 Spirulina sp. DLM2.Bin59 | reverse complement strand
GTCACCCCCAACTCAAACGCACAGCACGGGACGTATTGGAGAGTATCGCCAGTAATATTGAGACCCAACCAGAACGCCATCCCCCCGAATATAGTCCCTACAATTCGCCCTATTATTGGGCTGGGTTTGTTTTAACAGTACAATAACAGTGCAGCGATCGCACCATCAAAAAGCCATGTATTCAAGCAATCCCCAACAAAAAATACTCGACACCATGCCAGCAGTCAGTGAACAGCAACTTCAAGATGATCCGCTGGAAAATTTCATTGGTGCAAATAATCATGGAAATCTAGCCTGCAAGATTGATGAAGAATTATATGGATAATGTCATTTTTATCAATACATGGGGATGCCTGACCTTAAATGACCCTCACCCTTGATCAACTCCGCCACCATCAACGCGCCGCCATCCTTCAGATTGCGACCAAATATCATGGCCTGAATGTGCGGGTCTTTGGTTCCATTGCACGGGGAGAAGCCACCGAAACCAGTGATGTTGATTTTTTGGTCGATTTGCCAGCGGATCAGAGTCTGCTCAAACGGATCGCCCTCCAACAAGAACTAGAAGATTTGCTCGGTTGCCCTGTCGATGTGGTAAAACCGAGCAATCTCCGGGCATCCATTCGGGAGCGTGTACTTCAGGAGGCGATCGCCCTGTGACCCCCGAAGAACGCAGCTATGATCTACTCGAAATTTGGGGCATTATTGAAGAAGAGTTACCCCAACTCCAAGCAGCAATTCATGGATTGTTAAACGCATGACCTATTCTAAACTCGAAACCACCGCCTTTTTAGCCGCGCTAGTCGCTACCCCAGCCCATGAACCCCTGCCTCCCTTAAACAAAGATTTATTTGTACCTGATCCCAGTGATTTTTTAGAGGCAGCCGAAACAAAAACCTTGGGGAGTGCTTTTTGGCAAAACTACAGGACATTTCTCGCGCAACTCATGGCAGGATATACTGCCAAAGAGCGCAATAAAATTATCGAATCTGCCGTTACTGCTGAAGAATCTGATCGCTTTGCAGGAGAAGAAATCACGAATATATCTTTATCCGCTGAAGAAATCATTTTAAGTCCTGATCCCATCAGCACCGCCCGGAAAGCATTTGAAACATCGAAACAAGAACCATTAGACTGGGCAGAAACGCTAACACAATGGCAACCTTAATTTACCCCCATTTATTCTGTTTTAGTTATCACCGCAAAACCCAAAAGAATCCCGAAGTTGATCCCAGTTGGCAAACTTGGCAGGATCAGCATCAAAATGTACAAAAAGTTGCCAAATCTAACTATGGTCGCTACACAGGCAATGATTGGGATGCCATCTATGAAGTGAAAGACTTGGGTGATACTCAAGGGCTGTTATTGTATGCGGCTGTTCAGGAAGAACATCACCCCCAACCCTTGGACGTATTAGACCCATTACGCCAACGCTTAGAACCCCTTCAGGGCAACATTGGGCAGACTTGGCTCGTGTTGACGCAATGGCAGCCCGATGAAACAACGACAAAAATAGAGGCGATCGCCGCCATTTTCAAACTCTGGAACCTCAACCCCGCAAACCCCAAACCTCAAGGGCAATTTGTCGGTAATACCCTTTACTTAATCCCGCTCTCTGCTGGGCAAAACTTAATGATTTGCTTGGCTGAAAATGGCGAAATGATGAACGCTTTTGTTGATTTTCGTTATGAACTACAACGGTTATTTTTTTATGAACATAAAATCCATTGGAGCCATCGCCAAAGCCAAGCCATTAAGCAAAAACTCAGCAGTGAAAACTTTTTTCCGCTGACTGAAGATGTGATTCCCGCAAGTACCCTTAACCTGACGAAAGACCAAGCCCTTCAGAAAAATTTTGCCCAATTGCGAGGAATCCTCTATGACAATATGGACAAACTCGATCACCACACCAGAGGCATTGAAGGGTTATCCCTCCAACTCCAAACTTTAAAAACCAATTTAAAAGCCTACAATCAACGCCTCAACCGCATTCAAACCCTATGCCAAGATTATCCACTGCCAAGCAATTTAACCCTTTGGTCTGATTTTGCCGCCAATCAAGCCACATTCTATCAAGAACAAATTCAACAGGATATTGAGAGTTTAAGCCCTGGCCTGCGAGTACGGGAACAGCATATTAAAACCCTACAGGTGATTGTTGAAGCCGCCCAGGGGGAGCGCGATCGCGCCCTCGAAAATACGATCGCCGCAGCGGGCCTAGGCGTGGGGGTTTCCTCCGCAGCAGCAGGAGCTTGGGCAGGGCAAACCCCCCGGCCCATCCATACCTTCGGGATTAGCTTAGGGTTAGGGTTGCTGTCGGGTGTGGTGGTGTATGCGGTGTTGCACTTCTTTCGGCGCAACCGTTAGCCTCACAACAACATTGCCAACAATCTCGAACGCCATCCCCCCAGCCAAACCCCCTACGCTCTGCCTTATGATTGGGCCGGTTTTATTCTGAACCACACCCCCTAATTTCCAACCCTTCAAGAGAACGTTAGAATTTAAATAATGTCGGCTCGGCTTATCTTCACCATCAACCCCATGGAAATCACGCTCAATCTCGATGAGTCCCTGATCAATGAAGCCCTCCACCTCACCAATCTAACTACCCAGGAGGATTTGCTTCACTTAGCCTTGCAAGAACTGGTCAAATCACGCCGCAAGAAAAATCTGCTCGATTTAGCAGGGCAAATTCAATTCACCCCTGATTTTGACCATAAAGCTCTACGCCAAACTCACCATGCTCCTGATTGATACGTCTGTATGGATTGATGTTTTTCGCGATCGCACCGGTCAAGTTCGTCAACAACTGGAAGAAGTCATTGCCGAGCGGGAAGTTTTCCTCACCCGATTCACTCAGCTAGAGTTACTTCAAGGCAGCTTGAATGAACAAGAATGGTCAATACTCTCAACTTACCTCGAAGTCCAAAACTATGTTGAACTCAAACCCACTGGTTGGCAAGCTGCTGCACGGATTTACTATAATCTCCGTCGTCAAGGGCTTACCGTCCGTAGTCCGATTGATTGTTGTATCGCTCAATCTGCCTTGGAAAATAATTTCCTCTTGATTCACAATGATCGTGACTTTGAGACTATTGCTCAAGTCTGTTCTCTCCAACACCTGCGCTTTCAGCTTTGCGGTTAAGACACTAAGCGTTATAAGCTTTGCTGCGGTGGGCGATCGCTATCACCACAACCTGAACTTGCGCATCATTGATCCGATACAACAATCGATAATCCCCCAAACGATAACGATAATAGCCGGATAACTCACCCTTGAGCGCTTTGATATTCGGATGGTGACGTGGATTTTGTTCAAGCTGCTCTAAACAGCGGGCAATTTTCTTGGCCAGCACCCGGCCCGCCTTCTGGTACGTTTTTTGCGCGTCAGCACTTAGAAGAACTTCATACATCAGAGCGCAGCGATCGCCAATTTCGAGCCGTGGTGTGAGGGGTTGCCTCCAGTTGTCGAACCCGCTCCAGTAGACCCGGAATACTTAGCATCTCTTGGGTTGCAGCCTCACTTTCTTCGTCAGCCAAATAGGTTGCACAATCCATGAGTACCTGCAACTGCTCTAGAGAGAGCTGACCCATCAACACAGTCAGTTTATTTTGAAGTTCTGCGACAGATGCCATAGCAATTTCAAAAACTTTCCCTCGATTGTAGTGGATTCCTTGCCCAGAAAACACCGCCATCGCCCCTTCCCTAAACCCGAAACTCCTCCACCCAGGTAAGATTGGCCCAACTGCCATCCGCTTGATAACGGCGGATTAGACGGAGGCGGTGATGGGGTTCCACCAACCAACCCGCCTCCAGGAAAAACGGATGACCCGCCACAATCCGACGGGGACAATTGGCCGAAGCCCCATTGGGAAGCAACAACA
>RECT01000296.1 GCA_007693875.1 Spirulina sp. DLM2.Bin59 | reverse complement strand
ATGGTTCGCTCTGAGCACCATGGGACGGTTTAGGCTGGCTTAATCTCTAATCAGAGGTGAGTAGTGAGTAACGGCTATCCCGTCAATCCGGCTTGATCCTGCCATGGGAAGGGGGGCGATCGCCACGGCCGTATGCCAGTCTTCCCCCCTGCACTTGGCGGGATCTGCACCCACATCTAGACAAGACCGAAAGATTAAGGCAAGCTGATTTGCCATGGGGCTGTTGCTCATGCCCATTTCGTTGAACCCTGATCAGTCATGACCCGTTCCCCCCTTTCTCCCCATCCTTTCCTTTGGGCTGCCGGGCCAATTGCGGCGAAATTGACATCGCCCAACGTGGTTGAGGGCCGGTATAAGGTGCTCTACCCCCATGTGTGGCAGGATATCTATCCCGAACAAATCCCCAACCTGCCGGATCCCATTCCCCCATCGGTGTTGCCTTATTTGAAACTCTCGGGCCTACGGCTGCATCTGCCGACGGTTTATGGGATGTGCCAGGTGGGGGGGCAGCCGGTGTTGCTCTTGAGCCATGGGGCCATAGACCATCGGGGGCAGCGGTTGCCGACCCTGGAACAGGCTTGGGCAGGGGCTACGCCGTTGCGCCAAGCCTATTGGTTTTGGCAGGCGTTGCAGTTGTGGCCGGCGTTGGCGGCGGAGGGGGTGACGGCGAGTTTAACGATGTTGGATCGGGTTTGTGGGGCGGGGGGCATTTTGCGCCTTCAGGAGATCATCCCCCGTGGGGCGACGTTGGGGGATTTTGCTGAGGCTTGGGGGCCCCTGGCCCAGAGGGCTGATGGGGCGATCGCCCCTCCCTTGGCGAATATTATCGAAATTCTCCGCCAGCCTAACCCGTCTTTAACGGTGGCTCAAAAGTTGTTGAATCAAGTCCTCCTTGAACAGGCGGCCCAGTTGCCCCTCTCGGTACAGGTGGCCAGCGGCACAGACCCCGGCGCACCCGATCGCCTCAATGAAGACCACCATTACCCCCAAGGGGCGGAACGACAACGCCAGGGCCAGGAGCATTTAATGCTGGTGTGTGATGGCATTGGCGGCCATGATGGGGGGGCGATCGCCAGCCAAATGGCCGTTCAATCCCTGCGGTTACAAGTCCAAGCCCTGTTACAGGAAATTGTTGAAGATCCGGAGATTATGGAGCCGGAGGTGGTGGCGGATCAACTCATGGCCCTGATTCGCATTGCCAATAATGTGATCTGTGCTCGCAATGATGAGCAGCAGCGGTCGGCCCGCCAACGGATGGCCACCACCCTCGTCCTCGCCCTCCAACTCCCCCAACAGATTGATACCCCGGAACTGCGGGGGGAAAGCCATGAACTTTATATTGCCCATGTGGGGGATAGCCGCGCCTATTGGATTACAGCGGCGGCCTGCCAATGTTTAACTGTAGATGATGATATTGCCGGCCGGGAGGTGCGCCTGGGGCGGAGTTTACCGGCGGCGGCTTGGCAGCGGGCCGATGCGGGGGCCTTGACCCAAGCCTTGGGAACGCGGCGGGGCGATCGCATCACCCCCACGGTGCAGCGGTTCCTGATTGAAGAGGATGGGATTTTGCTGCTCTGTTCCGATGGGTTGAGCGATCGCCATTTAATTGAACGCTGTTGGCAGGATTTTGCCCCCGCCGTCCTCCAGGGCAACATGAGCCTAACCGATGCGGTGCAGGCCTTGGTGCAATTGGGGCGGCAACGCAATGGCCATGATAATGTTACTGCCGTGGCCGCCCGCTATAGCATCGCAGAACAGGCCCTTGCCGCCGCCCCTGCGCCGCAAATTGCAGACCGCCCTGCCGCCGTCGAGCCGCCAGCCATCACCATCCCCGAAGAGTTTGAAGCCCCCAATTTTGCCGATCCCCTGCCGGAAAGTAACGGGAATTTACCCTTAGATTTTGAAGATATCGACAGTTTTCAAAATTTTGATCTTGAAGATTTCACCACCGATGAGCCGGACTTTACACCCCCAGCAACGGAGGTGGAGCATCCCCCAAGGGTGGCAGATTTTGAGCCTGCCGCAGATTCAAGGCCGCCTAATCCCAGCGCTCCCCCCAGCCACCCCCCAGAGCCGGCCGCCACAGAAGCACGGCCTCCGCTGAGGGAGCCGGTGATTTGGGGTGAAAGTGATGTGGTGATGGGTGCAGAGGAGGAGCAAGATGATTTTAGCGATTTTCCCGCAGCCTCCCGGCCCTTGGCCCCTGAACCGGATCAGCCCATTGATCCCAATTTAGAAGTATCCGCCGCCTTCTTTGAAGATGTGGAGGAAGAGGATTTATTCCCCGCCGGTTTGCCCGTGGAACGTCGCCAGACTTTTAGTTATGTGGCCTTGGGGATGGGGGCGATCGCCCTTGTCCTCCTCGTCGTGGTGATTTTCCAAGGCCAAGTCCGCCAACGGGAAGCCCCAGAAGAAGAATCCCGCCCCATCCTCGCCCCGCCTACGGAGTTGCCGGAACCGGAGCCGCAGTTACCGCCGCCGGTGGAGGAGTAACTTCCCCCCCCAAAGCCGTAACGATCGCCGTCGTATTGGCAATCAGCATCCCGATATAGCTATCCCCTGGGCTACCGGGCGCACCGATGGAATCGGAATAGAGGGGTTGGGGGGCCAGTTCAACCCCTGCCTCCTGGGCCACGGTGGTGATCAGGGCATCATTAATCGTCGTTTCGGCAAAAATGGCCGGAATGCCAGCGGCGCGGATCGCATCGCTGAGGGTCTGCACCGTTTGGGCGCTGGGTTGCTCTTCCGTGCTGATGCCGATTAAGCTGCCCAACATTTCTAACCCATAGGCCGCGGTGTAATAGGCAAAGGCATCATGGGTGGTGACGAGTTTGCGATTTTCCGGGGGGATCGTGGCGATTTGGGCTTTGATCCAACTATCCACCGCTTCCAGTTGAGCAATGAGGGCCGCTGCATTGGCCCGAAATTGGCCGCTATGTTGGGGGGCCATTTCCACCAACGTATCCCGAATCACCTCCACCATGATGATGCCGTTGCGAGCATTGCCCCACACATGGGGATCGGGGACTTGTTGCCCATCTTCTGCCATGGCTAAGGGGGAGATCTGTTCCCCCACCGCAAGACGGCGGCCGCTGACGTTGGCCATGAGGCGGATCAAAGCCGGTTCTAAGTTGTAGCCGTTGTAAAGGATCAGATCCGCCTGTTCGAGGGTGATGGTGTCCTGGGGGACAGGTTCGTAAACATGGGGATCATCGCCGGGGGTGAGGATGCTGGTGAGGGCAATCGCCTCGCCGCCAATTTCCCCGGTGAGGTCGGCCAAAATCGTGTTGGTGGCAACGACGTTGGGGCGATCATCGGCGGGGGTTGTGGGGGGTTGGCAACCGTTGAGGAGGAGGAGGGCGATGGTGAGGGGTAAGAGTCCAAGGGATTTCATGAAAAAATTATCATTATTTTTTCATTATTGTCTCATATTGCTTTCATAATTAACCCGGCGGTGATGGATGAAGTGGGTGAGGTGGGGGTGGGGGCGTGACTCAAACTGTTGATCTAACTCAGCTTGCAGCAGGGTTTGCAATTCTGGAAACCGCCCTAAAATTACCTGCTCCGGTTGATATTTGGCCATCAACTCCCCCAACCATGCCGCCGTAATTTGTCCTGAGGCAATGCGCTTCCGGGAAATCATACGTTGAGGAAAAGGGCATCAGCCAGAGGGCGATCGCCACAAAGGCCAAAGGTATACCCAGATGGAAAATCCAGGGTTGCCAGCGAATCGGGCGAATCGCCCCCAGGGTAGAATCTGTCACACCACACACCAAAAAACTTAGCCCTCACTGTAATACAGATCGGTATGGCTGCAATCCCCGGCGTTGTTTGGGGATGCTTTTCAACAAAGTCAACAATGGTGAGCCAGTTGCAGGAGTGGTATGGGCAATGCGCTAAACTTGGGCCAAGGGTTAGACCATAGCAATAATCTGGTTTAAAAATTAAAAACAATGGGCCGCTCCAAATCTACGGTATTTTTCTGTTTGTTATTGGGGTTAATGCTCGGAGGCTCAACAGTACGGCAAGGCTCGCCTCCTTTGAGCTTGTTCAGGATTGCCCAAAATTCAGCCGTGGCGAATGCCCAAGGCCTGCAATTACTGGCCCAGGCTGAGGCTAATGTTGCCCAACTGACGGAACCTCGCATGCAAGCGGCCCTCTCGGTTGAGATTGCCTATGGCTATGGTTATTTGGGGGAAACCGAAAAGGCTTTATCTCTGTTTGACCGCGCTTTGGCTTTGGCAGAAGCGGCTTGGGTTGGGGATGAGGCAGGCCGAGAGTATCGCGCCTATCACGAAGATCAAACCGCCCGGCAGGTTGTGCAAGCGATGACTAACCTCGGTTGGCACGATCGCGCCCTCACCCTCGCTCGTACAATTCGCCCGAACTTAGCCGAAGCAGAAGCCCTCCACACCGTTGCCCAAGGGCTGATCGCCAGCGGTGATACCCGCCAAGGAACCACCATTGCCCTCGAAGCCTTGCAAATTGCCAAGGGAGTAGATAAATATAGCTTTAGCTATGAAGCGAATGGCAGTTGTGCGAATTATAAATATGAGGCGTTGAATGCGATCGCCGCCACGTTAATCGAGTTGGGACGGGTGAATACAGCCCTTGCCGGAACCGCAGAGGTAGAGAGTTGCTATGCTGCCAGTCACCCTTACTACCCCGCCCAAGCCTACCGCTCCACTGTCTATTTTCACCTGATCAACTCCACGAACAGCATTGCCACCCTGAACCAGGTTTTAGCCGCCACCCAAAGCGGGATCTCTGAAACCGAACAGGTCGCGGTTTGGGTTGCGGTGGCGGAGGGGTTCATTGCTCAGGGCCGCCCGGATTTAGCGGTGGGCGTAGCGGAGCAAATTGCCAAAATGCCGGTGGATGAGTCCTCTTTCATCCCCTATGCTATCTGGTTCGAGCAGATTAGCCGCCTCCAAGCTATCGCCGTGGCCTTAACATCCGAGGGCCACCTTGCCGCAGCGGAGCAGGTGGGTGAGTTGGCGGCTGTCCCCATTGCCCAATGGCATGATTGGGAGCAGCGTCACCCTGAGCACATTTCCGCGCTGCCTGAAAATATTGATCTGGCGGGACGGTATGATCTGGTCTTTAAAATTCCAGTAGAAATTGCCCGGGCCCGTTATCACGCAGACCAGGGGAATCGCGAGCAAGCTCTGGGCTTGTTGGCCACCCATTGGCAACGGTTAGCCTCCTTTGAGGGGTGGTTAGTGGAACATTTACAAGAGGTGGTGATTGTCGAGTGGTTCCGCTTGGGCGAGAGCGATCGCGCCTGGGAAATCCTCGCCAGCCTCGACCCCAGCCGCCGCGAACAGTTGCAAAGGAACTTAATCTATCAATTAGTGGATGTGGCACCACCGGAGGTCAGTGATCGGTTAGTGGCGGAAACCCCCCTTGAACAGTCACTGTATGACCTCTCTCATGGGATTGCGAATCAAACCGAGCCTGCTGTTTTAGAGCAGTTATGGGCGCGAATCCAAGCTCTGCCCTTGGAGGGTTGGGAAGCCCAGATGCTGATGGGGGATTTAGCAGCGCAGTTTTTCCAGGTGGGGGCCCCGGAGCAGGGCCAACAGGTGGCGGCCGCAATGACTGATAATTTTGCCCTGCAAGCCTTAAGCAACAACCTATGGAAGCAGGGGGAAATCGCCGCCGCCCTAGCGGTGATCAACCGCATTACAGAACCGATCATTCAGAGTCAAGCTTGGGTGCAAGGAGCGATAATTACCCAGCAATTGCAGAACGACTAACGCTAACGCCAGGCAACAGAGCCACCACAGACCCCGATCAAACAAGAACCGTAGGCACAGAAGACCCCACCTTAGGTGAGGGTGGGGAGCAATCCCACCGCCACTAACTCGCAAACCCCATCATCCCATCTGATAAGATTGAGGCAATTTCATACTGATAACCATTCATGGAGATCAAGGCTTTTAGCGAGCTGTTCCCCCTTTTCAACACTGCCAGCCCCGAAACCCTCGAATGGCTCCTTTCTGTGGCGGTTAAACATAGCTACCCCAGGGATCGAGCGGTCTTGATGGAAGACGCCTGGGGGAATGCGGTTTATTTCATCGTTTCCGGCTGGGTGAAGGTGCGCCGTTTGGCGGGGGACAGCGCGATTACGTTGGCGGTGATGGGCCGGGGAGATTTTTTTGGGGAGATGGCGATTTTAGATGAGTCGCCCCGTTCCACGGATGTGGTGGCCCTCTGTCCGGTGGAGTTGCTCAGTGTTTCCGCCCAGCGGTTTATTCAAACCCTGTTTAAAGACCCCCAATTACATCATCGAATGTTGCAATTAATGGTGCAACGGCTCCGTTATTCCAATATACGGTTTCAACTGCGCAACCAACCCCCCGCCATTAAGCTGGCTAAAATGTTGGTGATGTTGGCGGAGCATTACGGCCAACCAACGGCAAAGGGGACGGAGATTTTAATGATTCCCGATGAGGATCTGGCGCAAATTTCCGACATTACGGCGGAGGAGGTGCGGAAGATCATTGAGAAACTCCACAGTAAAAGCTGGGTGGAAATTGACTCCCAACAGCGATCGCTCTGTATTGTCAACCTCAAGCAGTTGAGCCATCTAGCGGGGCGGGTGTAATCGTGATCAGGCCGTGGGTCTGAAGGTTGCGGATCAGATCCAACAGGTCTTGGCTGAGTTGTTCCGATTCCACTTCGTATTCTTGAAGGAGTTGGGCTTGGGCGATCGCCACTGAATCCGACTCATTCAGTACTGTGATCATCCGGGTACCCACGTCATCCAGGCCGAAGTATTCCTCACTGTTGAGGTTGAGGAGGACGGATTCCCCCGCCAGTTCTTGAATGAGAACATCGGGGGCGAGGGTGATGCGATCGCCTAAATTCAGATCAGCCATTAACCATTCAAGTAGCGTTCAATTAACAGAATAGCGACGATGTCATCCACGGGCCGAGGGGGGAGCCGCATTCCTCGGGGAATGAGGCGGGCTAACCCCCGGGGGGGGAACATCTGCCAGTAGCGATCGCGGGCCTCTAAACTACTGTTGCGCTCGTTGACAAAGTTTAAGGGCGTGTCGGCGGGAAATAGGGGTTTCACCTCAGCGGCCCATTGTTGGGCGGTGGTTTGGTTGCCCATGACGATCTCGGTGATGGCGTAATCCCGTTGGAGTTGGGTGAGGACTTGGGGCACATCAGGACGGTTGATCACCTGATACCATTGGGGGGTGCCGTCGGGATAGGCGATCGCCACCCCACATTTATCTCGACCAGGATCAAAACCAAGAATCATCTAAGCTTCTGCCTCCGGCTCAACGGGTTCAAAGGCTTGGCAAAATTCCGCCAGGCCGGATTTCAGCACATACAACACCACAGGCGTTGCCAAGGCAGCGGGGATTAATTCGGAACTAGCGACAGCAATGATTGTTTTATCAATGGCCCCAGTTTCAAGATTTTGACGGGGGATAGCTTGGCAGATCACCGCCCGGCAACGTTTGGCTAAATCTGCCAACCATTCACCGTTATCTTCCTGGGGTTGCTGCCCCGCTCGAATGGCGAGGGAAATGGTGGCATCCGCTAAATTGCCCTCACAGTCTTCAATTTCGGTTAGGGCTTTGAGGGCCGGGGGATAGGTGCTGAGTTGGGCGCGAAACTGTTCGATTTCGTCGGGGGAAAGGGTGGCCATCGTGGAGTATCGTGAAATTTCGATCAAAATATGGTTGCAAACAATCTCTCTCAAGATAGCATTATGCTTTCAGCTCTTCGCCACCAGTTAATTGTCTCCTGCCAAGCTCCGGTAAATTCTCCCCTCCATCAACCGGAAATGATCGCGGCGATCGCCACTGCAGCGGTGAACCAAGGGGCCGCCGGAGTTCGCATTGATACGCCGGCCCATATCCGGGCGGTGCGCCAACGCCTACCAGAAATCCCGATGATTGGGCTATGGAAGCAGGTACTTCCCGATGCTCCGGTGTATATTACGCCCCGGTTGGAGGATGCGATCGCCGTCATTGAGGCGGGGGCGGATATTGTTGCCATTGATGCCACAGAGCGCGATCGCCCCGTACCTTTGCAGGACATGATCACCGCCATCCATGACCGGGGGAAATTAGTGATGGCGGATATTGATGATTTAAGCAGTGCCGCCCAAGCCGTCACCCTAGGGGCGGATCTCGTCGGCACAACCCTCTACGGCTATACAGAACTGACCCAAGCCCAAACCCCCCCCGCTTGGGAATTGTTGACAGACATTGCCGCCCAACTGGAGACCTTCACGATCTGCGAGGGAGGGGTAGCGACACCGGAAATGGTGGGCCAGGCTTTAGCTGGGGGAGCCGATGCGGTGGTGGTGGGGACGGCAATCACGGGAATTGATCTCCGCACCCAAGCCTTTTTAGCCGGTTTGCTGCGATGACCTGGGGGCAGAAATGGCGCACCCTACGGGGTTTTTCCCGGCAGGATTGGGGTTGGTTCTGTCTGGCCTATGGGTTGTTGCCGGTGGTGGCGGTGTTGTTGCAATGGGGGGGATTGCGCCGCACGCAGGGATTATTAGCCCGCTATCCTCTCCCCAAGGTGGATCGCCCCATTGCTGTGCCACGGTTGGCGGCAATGGTGATGCTGGCCGATCGCTATAGTCGCCCTTGGAGTAATTGCCTGCGGCGATCGCTCCTCCTCCTCTATCTCCTCCAACGCTACCGGATCACGGCATCGTTAAAAATCGGGATGCGCCGCCATCGGGGGGTGATGGAGAGCCATGCTTGGGTGGAATGGCAGGGGAAAGTATTGGGCGATCGCGCTGATCTGGTGGAAACTTATCAGGTGTTTCAACCCTTCAAATAAAGAGGGCGAAAGCATTTTCGCCCCTACTGGCCGAGGGACTGCGATCGCCCATAGGCCGCCAAAACCGCCCCCATCACTGCCCCCCGGAATCCCTGCTGCTCCAAAGCATGGACTCCGGCAATGGTGGTTCCTCCCGGACTGGTGACTTGATCCTTGAGTTGAGCGGGGTGTAACTCCCGCTCCTTCAGCAATTGCGCCGTGCCGAGCACCGTTTGAATCGCCAACTGTTGAGCCGTCGCCCTCGGTAGCCCCGCCGCTACACCGCCATCGGCCAAGGCCTCCACCATCAACGCCACAAACGCCGGCCCCGAACCCGAAAGCCCCGTCACCGCATCCATACTACTTTCCGGAACCTGCACCACTTCCCCCACTGCTCGAAAAATCGTTTCCGCTTGGGCCTGCTGTGGAGGAGTGACCTGAGCATTGGGGGCGATCGCCGTCATCCCTGCCCCCACCGTCGCGGGGGTATTGGGCATCACCCGGATAATCGGCTGTTGGGGGAACAGTTCCGCCAAACGAGCCAGGGGAACCCCCGCCAGGATCGAGAGAATTAAACTGCGGGGGGGAATCGCCACCATCGCCAATTGCCGCGCTAACTGGGGCAAAATCTGCGGCTTGATGGCCAAGAGGATGATCTCCGCTTGGCAGGCTTGGGCATTATTTACAGTGGTTTCTACCCCATAGTGCGATCGCAACAATTCCCCCCGTCGGGGCGCGGGATCACTGACAACAACTTGCTCCGGGGCATAAATTCCCTGGGCGATTAACCGGCAGAGCAACGCCTCCCCCATCACACCACCGCCGATAATCCCCAATTGATACACCATTATTGCTATCTCCACAGCTGATCTTGACAAAACAAGCCCCCCCTGGCTCCAAAGGTGCCAGGAGGGATCATCGGCCATCGCATCATTAAACCTAGCCCAGTCGTCTGAGCAGAGCTAGGGGGATCCTAGTTCACCAAACGATTGGGATCAAGAGACCAAGATGCATTGGGGTTTACCATACTGGCGGCACTGGCCCGCACAGCACTCAAGGGCGACGTCGTCTCTTGGGGCGTGGCATTTTGGGTGCTGACCTGGACGCAACTGGGTGTGAAGAGGAAAATGCTCTCCCCAATGCGCTCCTGATGGCCGTCAATGGCATAGGTTCCGCCCGCCACAAAATCCACTGCCCGTTGGGCCTCGTCGGGATCAATAATCGTTAGGTTTAAAACCACAGACTTCCGCTCCCGCAATGCCTGAATTACTTGAGGCATTTCTTCAAAAGAGCGGGGTTCAATGACGACAACCTCTGAAATTCCGTTGGCCGATCCGGGCATTCCTATCACGTTACTCCTTGCTGCTGGGGCTGTTGCTGACAAACCAATAGGTTCACTGGAGGGGGTTGCTGCCGTCATCGCCGAGGGACGTTCTCTGGTGCGGCGGGGACGTTGACGCTCATCCTCAACCACAGGAGCGGGCTCCGGTTGGTAGACGGGCTGATAGTCATTTCCCTCCATATCCTCTTCATAATACTCATACTCGGATTCATTTAACCCGACAATATCCTTGAGCTTATTAAAAATCGTGTTCACGGCTGAACTTCTCCCTATCCCATGACGGGCTTAATGATACCAAAATCGCGATGGCGGCTGGCGACGAAGCCGCTAACATCATAACCTTGATTCTTGCCAGTTTTAAAAATTAAGGGGGAGATTAACTTAAGTTGAGGAGGGCAGGGGAGGGCGATCGCCAAAAATCCCCCGGCCGATCCGGATCATCGTTGCCCCGGCCGCTATGGCCAAAGGATAATCCCCAGACATCCCCATGGAAAGCTCTGTCATCCCTAGGGGGGGGCTGAACTGCTCCCGAATTTGGGCGGCGGCGGCTTCGGTTTCCTGAAAGGCTTGGCGGGTTGCCGCTGGGGTTAGGCCGAGGGGCAAAATTGTCATCAATCCTTGAATGTTGAGGTGGTGGCATTGGGCCAAGGCGGCTAAATCAGGCCAGAGGGATGCCAGGGGCCAGCCATATTTATCGGGATCAGGGCAGGGTTTAACTTGGAGGAGAATTTGAGGCGATTTCCCTAATTCGGCGGCTAGGCGATCTAACCGTTGGGCGAGGGCAAGATGGTCGCAGGTGTGGAGCCAATCAAAATGGGTGAGGGCTTTTTTGGCTTTGTTGCTTTGGAGATGGCCGATGAAGTGCCATTGAATATCGGTGAGATCAGCGAGTTCGGCTTGTTTGGCGATCGCCTCTTGGATCCGGCTTTCCCCAAAATCCCGCACCCCCTCATGATAGGCGGCACGAATGGCGGCAGCGGGAAAGGTTTTGCTCACCGCCAATAGCCGCACCCCATCGGGAATTGTGGCTCGGATGGTGGCTAAATTTTCCGCGATCGTCGTCATCTTCCCCCCATGATTGAAGAATTAATTATTGGAAAGTGCGTTTATAGATCACATTCAATTCGTGATGCTCGTCTGTGGCATTGATGCGGCGCAACTTGCGGAGGCGATTCTCTACCAAGAGCCGGGCATCGGACCGGCCCAGGGGTTCAAAGCTTAACCCATGGGGAGCCTGGGCAACGACAAAGAAAAGGCGTTGGGCGTAGAGGGTGGTAAAGAGTTCCTGATTATTTTCAATGGGACAAACCTTGAAAAGAAGGCCAAATGTGGGGTGATTGAGATAGGTTTCGTTGCTTTGCATGGGTTTGACCCTAAAAATTCTCTGAGCAAGATCAGGGCTAAAGTGTTCGGGACTGGATCGCCTCATATCCCTAGGATGAGATTAGTATCGACTCTGAGGGATCATAATATCCTGATTTGCCCCCTCCTTGTCCCTAACCCCGTCTCATCCCCCCCAAAAGAAGGAAGCTCCGGGGATTCAACACGATAAAAAATCGGGAGATTGGTAGCCCCGTCTCTTTAGAGCGGGGCGGAAAAGCGACTCGGCGGCTTTAGCCGCCATCAGGTATGGTGAGGGTCGTTGATGTAGGCCATGATTCTAGCTGTACTAACTTTTCCTGTCGTGTCATAGAAATACGATCTAGTCCACAGAGAGGGCAGCTTGCAGAGGTGGGGGAACTCCTGCCTGAGCAGCCTGGAGGAACGCCCCTTCATGGCCTTGACTATCTGATGGATGGCAACCTGCGACCCGTGCTCTACTAATACGTGAACGTGGTCAGGAGCTATCTCCAATGCTTTGAGCAGCCACGCATTTTCCAAGGCTACCTCGTTGAGTATTCCGGCAAGTCTAAGCTTGACGTTGCTAACCAAAACCTTCTTCCGCCGCTTTGGAATCCAGACCAAGTGAACATGGGCAAGCCCTACCGAGTGGTTGCCGTGGCGATAGTTGATAGACTCATTCCTCATTGTCGAAGACTGCCTATGTGTCTACAAATACAGTATAATTATTTTATGGCTAAAACCTTTGCAGCACAAGTAAACCAACTTCCCAACGACCCTCCATTGAGGGCGGCGTTGGAGTTTCTTTGCACCGCTTCCAATAACCTCTACAACTGCACGGTCTATCTGGCTAGACAGTTGTATTTCAAAGCGGGCAAGTTCTCCAATGGGCGCTGGCTCTCCAGTCAGATGAAGCACAACGCCCACATGAAGGCGCTCTATACCAGTGCTGCTCAGCAGACCTGCATCAGCGTCGGGGAAGCCTTTAATGGCTACCGAAAACTGCTCAATCTGTGGCGTAGCGGCAGATTGGCTGAGAAACCAAAGCCGCCCAACTATCGCCGCTCTGGAGGCCTGTTCCAGCTCAGCTACCCCAAGCAGTGGCTCAAGCTAGTCAATGGTCAAGTCAGAGTGCCAATGGGCACGGCTTGCAAAGTTTGGTTTAACCTGCCTGAGATTTTTCTGCCCTTCCCCAGTAACCTAGACTGGGCTGAGGTTAGAGAGCTTCAGATTGTACCCAGGGCTGGCTATTTTGATGCGGTTTGGATCTGTACTGGTAAGCCCGTTGAGCCAGTCGCCTTAGCCCCTGAAAAGTCGCTGGCCATTGACCATGGCATCGACAACTGGCTGACCTGCGTCGATAGCGAGGGTCATAGCTTTATCGTCGATGGCAAGCACCTGAAGGCTCTCAACCAGGGCTACAATAAGCGGGTTGCCACGATTAAGGAGGGGAAAGTGCAAGCCTTCTGGTGCAGGCTACTAGACAAACTCACTGGCAAGCGTAATCGCCAAATGCGCGATGCTGTCAACAAAGCTGCTAGGTTAGTCATTAATCATTGCCTGAACCATGGCATTGGCACTATAGTCTTTGGCTGGAATCAGGGGCAAAAAAGTGGGGCCAATATGGGGCGCAAGGCCAACCAAAAGTTTGTGCAGATCCCGACAGCAAAGCTGAAGACCAGAATTGCTCAACTTTGTGAGGCTCACGGCATTTTGTTCATTGAGCAGGAGGAAAGTTATACGTCACAAGCGTCAGCGCTAGACCTTGATGCCATCCCCGTCTACGGTGAAAAACCCGAGGGTTGGAAGGCTTCAGGGCGGCGCATTCGGCGCGGAACTTATCGCTGTGGTGCTGGTGTTGAAGTCAACGCTGACGCTAACGGGGCGTGGAACATTGGCCGCAAAGCAAAAGTAACGGGGATGCAATGCACCCCCGCAAGAGGCGTTTTGACTTCGCCTAAGCGTCTGAGAATTTGGGATCTACCTGGTAGGTCTACCCTAGCTCAGAAGTGCTGTAATCTCTCCGGAGAATCCCCGTCGCTTTAGCGCGGGGAGTAGTCAACCCGATCTCCTGGCTGAGATCGACAGCGAACCCAACTCCAGAACCCCTGGGGATCAATCCCAGCGACTCAGAAGCGGTGCAGCCCCCAATAACGTTTGGGTGTAGGGATGTTGGGGATTTGTGAACAGTTCCTCCGTGGGGCCCATTTCGACAAATTTCCCCCCCTGCATCACCGCAATGCGATCGCACAAAAACCGCGCCACCCATAAATCATGGGTGATGAATAAATAGGTGAGATTAAATTCCGCCCGGAGATCCCGCATCAGATCCAAAACCTGCGTCTGCACCGTGGCATCGAGCATACTCACCGGCTCATCACAGATCAGTAATTGGGGTTGGGTAATCAAGGCACGGGCAATGGCCACCCGTTGCTGCTGCCCCCCCGAAAGTTCACGGGGAAAGCGATCCACATAGTCCGCTACAGGGGTCAAGCCCACCCGTGCCAACAATGCCGCCACCTGGGCCTGCACCGCCTCCCCTTGGGCTAAATCATGGATCAGCAGGGGATCGGCAATACTTTGGCCCACAGTCATGAGGGGATTGAGGCAGGCCAAAGGATCTTGAAAAATCATCTGCATTTGCCGCCGCAGGGGCCGCAGTTGCTTGGCGGTTAACCCTGTGATGGCTTGGCCGTTAAATTCCACCGTTCCCCCTGTGGGCTGCACCAACTGCAAGATCGTCCGGGACAGCGTACTTTTGCCACAGCCCGATTCCCCCACCAAACCAAACACCTCCCCCCGATACAACTCAAAGCTGACATCATCCACCGCTTTAATCACCGGGGCCGTTTGTCCCGAAAACCACTGCTGCAACAAACTCGCCTCCAGGCTGTAATGTTGCTGTAAATGACTGACCCGTAAGAGGGGAGTTGGGGGGGGTTCTGGTTCCGGTTCAGAGGTTTGCAGGGCTTGGATATGGAGGGCGGCCTCCAGGAGGGATTGGGTGTAGGTATGTTGAGGTTGGGTGAGGATCGCCTGGGCGGGGCCTGTTTCCACCATTTGCCCTTGATACATCACCGCAACGCGATCGCAATATTCTGCCACTAACGCCAAATCATGGGAAATCAACATTAACCCCAAGTTGCGCTCTTGGCAGAGCCGGGTTAATTCCCGCAGAATTTCCGCCGAAACCGTAACATCTAGGCTCGTGGTGGGTTCATCGGCAATGATTAACTTGGGGTCAAGGAGGAGGGCCAGGGCGATCGCCACCCGTTGCCGCATCCCGCCGCTAAATTCGTGGGGATATTGCCCCCAGCGGGCCGCCGGAATCCGTACCGCTTCTAAAACCTCCAAGGATTTTGCCTTGGCCTGTTTTTTGCTCAACTGGGGGCGATGGGCTTGGAGGGTTTCCAGACAGTGATCCCCAATGGTCATGAGGGGATCGAGGCGGGTCATGGGGTCTTGAAATACGAGGGCGATGGCCTCCCCCCGAAACCGTTGGAGTTGGGGGCGATCGAGCTCAAAAATCGATCGCCCCTCCAAAACAATATCCCCCTCAATCTGCGCATTGGGGGGCAACAGCCGCAACATTGCCCGCCCTAGCGTACTTTTCCCACAACCGGATTCCCCCACAAACCCCAGCCGCTCCCCGGGATCAATGCGAAAAGAAACCCCATCCACCGCCCAAACCGTTTCCCCATAGGGGGTCGGGTAGGCAATGCGCAACTGCTCCACCCTCAGTAAATCCACCATGAAATCACCGCCAACGTGCTTTGCTTAATCCTAAGGGCTATGGGGTGGATGACGAGGGAATTAACGGAGTTTTTGTTTAATAAACTGCACCAACTGGCCCATTTGTTTTTTCAGTAGGGCAATCTCCTTGTCCATCTGCGCGACTTTCTGCTTCAGGGCCTGGAGTTCCGCCGGATTGCCACCACCACCAGCGGGGGCGGCAGGGGCAGCGGCCGCTGGGGCGGCAACCGGGGCAGTTTTGAGAGTTTTCTTCTTGAGGGCAGACTTCTGCATCGCCTCTTTAATCGCCGTCACCAGTTGACTTTTCTCAAAGGGCTTTTCGACAAAGGCGAAAAACTCAAAGGGTTCCGGCAGTTTTTCCGTGACTTCTTCTTTCCGGCCCGACATCAACATCAGCGGGATGGCCGCCAGTTTGGGATCCTGTTGAATTTCCTGATAGACTTCCCAGCCATTTTTTTTCGGCAGCAGAAAATCCAACATGATCAGCGTCGGATTTTCAGCGCGAATCAAGTTGAGGCCTTCGATCCCGTCTTTGGCTTCGATGACTTCCACGTTACCAACGGGGAGCATATCCTTCACCATGCGTCGGATCACCCGACTGTCATCAATTACAAGAATCTTCTGACTAGCCACAACTAACTCCTCTCGAGGGGAATATTAAGCAATGATCCTACATTAGTCTAGCTCTTGCGGAAAGGGCTATTTTTTGCTGTTGGGGAAAAATAGTCACCCAACGCACCCAGTACGGGAGCGGGGAGCTAAACGCTAAAATGCAAACCATTGAGTTAGGAATCCTACTGTGGTGCAGGCTCGTTCTGAATTAGCGGCATTGCCGCCTTGGTTGCGTCGCCCCATCGGTAAAGCCAGCGAGCTTTCCACTGTCCAGCGGATTATCCGCCAGCGTAATATCCATACGATTTGCGAGGAGGGGCGATGCCCCAACCGAGGCGAATGTTATGGCCAGGGGACGGCCACTTTTTTACTCATGGGGCCAACCTGTACCCGCAGTTGCGGTTTTTGTCAGGTGGATAAAGGCCATGCCCCGATGCCACTAGATCCCACAGAACCGCAGAAGGTAGCCGAAGCCGTGCAATTGTTAAATCTGCGCTATGTCGTACTCACCGCCGTAGCCCGGGATGATCTCCCCGATGGGGGGGCGGGGGTGTTTGTGGCGACGATGAAGGCAATTCGGGATCTCAGTCCTGAAACCCAAATCGAAGTATTAACCCCGGATTTTTGGAGTGGTCAAGGCTATGCACAGGCCCAAGGCGATCGCATCGCCCAGGTGGTGGCCGCCCAACCCGCCTGTTATAACCACAATTTAGAAACCGTGGCCCGGCTTCAGGGGCCGGTGCGACGGGGGGCGAAGTATGATCGCTCCCTGGCGGTGTTAGCCACAGTTAAACGCCTCAATCCAGAGCTACCGACAAAATCGGGGTTAATGTTGGGGTTAGGGGAAACAGAGCCGGAAATTGAGGAAACGCTGCGGGATTTGCGGGGGGTGGGGTGCGATCGCCTCACCTTAGGGCAATATTTGCGCCCCTCCCTGGCCCATTTACCCGTGGTTAAATATTGGACACCGGCAGAATTTGACCATTGGGGGGAACGGGCGCGATCGCTCGGCTTCAGCCATGTCCGCTCCGGCCCCCTGGTGCGAAGTTCCTACCATGCCGGGGAACCCTGAATCCCCGGCAACCATCAAACCAGTCCTATGCCATCGGAGGAAAAGTTATGGATCCTATGGATCGATTGATGCCCATCGGTTTAATCGTGACGGGGGCGATCGCCCTGATCACCCTCAGCCCCGCCGCCCAAGCCCAGCGCACCGAAGATTATCAATACTGGGCCGACCGCTGCCGAGAGGAAGTGGGAACCATTGGCCTGGAAGCCTGCGAGAAAGCGATCGAACTCGATGACCGGGATCCTGCCCTGTGGCTCAATCGGGGGGTGAAGTACGATCGCGATCTGCGGGAACCCAACCGCGCCCTCGTTTCCTATCGGGAAGCCATTCAACGGGATCCGGATCAAAACTATGCCCTCGCTTGGTATAACCAATGCGCCGTCCTGCTCAAACTGGCCAATGATCCCCGCAATAATGACCCGGAGATCCTGCTGCCGATTTTCACCGAGCTGGAACTGATCACCGACGAAACCACCCCCACCGAGCGGGAACTGTTTGCCAGCAATCGCACCCTGCTCTATGAAAGCGTCGTCAAAAGTTGCGATCGCGCCCTCAACGGCGATGACAACTGGGGAACCGCCAGCCCCGCCCGCGCCTGGAACAACATCGGCTACGCCAAGGACGAACTGGGGCAATATCAAGCGGCCCTCACCGCCTACGAAAACGCCCTCGCCGCAGACCCCAACCACATCAACGCCCTCAACAACAAAGGCATCACCCTCGAAAACCTCAACCGTCACGCCGAAGCCCTCGCCGCCTACGATACCGCCCTCGCCCTCGACACCAACCACGAAAAAGCCCGCCGCAACCGCGCCCGCCTCCTCCAACTCCAACCCAACCTAGAAACCGATCCCCCCGAGATTGAAGATCCCGAAACTCCCGAAGCCCCCGAAACCGACCCCGAAGACTAAAAACCAGCCCCAAGGGTCTACACGATAAAAAATCGGGAGATTGGTAGCCCCGTCTCTTTAGAGCGGGGCGGAAA
>RECT01000173.1 GCA_007693875.1 Spirulina sp. DLM2.Bin59 | reverse complement strand
GACCCGGAAGTAAATAATTACCCCCCGATAGGGGTCGTAGTAACTGTCGAAAATTAAGGCCCGCAGCGGTTCATCAACGGTATTTGCCGGGGGGGGGACGAGGTGAACAATGGATTCTAAAATTTCATCAATGCCGATCCCCTGTTTTGCCGAGGCGAGGATCGCCCCGCTGCAATCAATGCCCACCACCTCTTCCACTTCTTCGATGACGCGATCGGGTTCAGCCCCGGGCAGGTCGATTTTATTGAGAACAGGGATAATTTCCAGATCACTTTCCATGGCCAGATAGACATTGGCCAAGGTTTGGGCTTCCACCCCTTGGGAGGCATCCACCACCAAGAGCGCCCCCTCACAGGCGATGAGCGATCGCGAGACTTCATAGGAAAAATCCACATGGCCCGGCGTGTCGATGAGGTTGAGGACGTATTCCTCCCCATCCTGGGCGGTGTAGTTCATCCGCGCCGCTTGCAGCTTGATCGTGATCCCCCGTTCCCGCTCCAAATCCATATTGTCGAGGAACTGCTCTTTCATTTTGCGGCTTTCGACGGTGCCAGTGGCTTGCAGGAGGCGATCGGCCAGGGTGGATTTACCATGGTCGATGTGGGCAATGATCGAGAAGTTACGAATCCGAGAGGTGGGAACGTGGGTCATGGTGGGGCGATCGCCTACAAGCTTAACGTCCACTTATCTTAACGCGATCTGCTCCGTCCCTAGTGCTCAATCGCTGACCGGCCCCGTTTCCCTAAACGGGTGACCATAAACGCCGCAAAGTAGAGGATGTAAACCGTTAAGCCCACCGCCCCGAGGAAACCGAGAAAACCGGGGGAGGTGTTGCGGTGGAACCATTCCCGATAGAGAAAAGGGGCTTCGAGCCAAACCCGACAAAAGGGGGTGCGCAATGCTGCGCCGGAAAAGGCACAGGACAGAAATGGGATCATCACCAATGCGCCAATACCGCAGTAAACCGACACCGCCCACCGCCAACTGGTGAGGGCAAGTTTAAACGCCCCTGGGGGTTGGTCTTCAATTTCCTCATTAATATCCGCCCAAAACCAGAGGGACAGCGGGATCATGATCCGCGCCAGAAACCCGGTGAGATAACCCACCGGCCAAGCGGCAATCAGCAGATAAACCGTGATCCCCAAGAGGCTGGCCACCCGCCAATAGATGATCAGCAATTGGGTGAGGGTGGCTTGTTTGCGAAACAAGGCCCAGATCAGTAAGACCAGGGGGATCAAGGCGGCGAATAACACCGCTAACTTATAATCCAGCCACACCCAGGGCTGGAACCAAACCTGCTCATCCATGATTGATCCTTAACAATAAATTGATCTGCCCCAACCATTGTAGGGGTTGGCGATCCCCAAACGAGAACAGCGAGGCTAGGGGCCTCGCTGTTACAGGGTTAAAGCGCGTTTCGCTTAGTCGTCGTAAATGCGGCATTCTGCCGCGTCGGGGTTGGCATCGCAGTATTGTTCGAGGGAGTTTTTCTCCTTTGCACCGCGCTTATGAGCAGCTTCGGCTTGCAGTTCTTCAACGGCATCCCAAGCGGCGGCACATTCGGCGGAACTTGCGCCTTCGGTGCTGCACATGGCCCGGGCTTGCTCCCGTTCTTGGTCAATTTTTTCTTGAATGTTGCTCATGAGTCCTCTGAGATTAATATCACCGCTAATCTTACTCGGCTTGAGAACGCCCATCACCAAACGGGGTAGATTGGGGGTTGTAGATGAGATTAACGTTTGAATACAATTGGCTTCGCTGATCATCTTAGCGAATCTCTCCCCGTTGGCTACGAGGTTGATCGGTTTCTTTAACTTTTGAGGGTGCAAAGATTTTCCCATCCCCCCTGTCTATTGTTGATTGTTGGGTTCTTGAACACCGCCATGGGCAACATCTACCAAGGGTTGATGGGTTTTCTGCTAGCTCCGCCCGGGAGGGGATGATGGCCCCACTGCAATCCTCTTTATCAAGACTTCCTGACCTGGGGATCATCCTGATTTCCCCAATGGGGGATTTGATGCGGACGGAGAGACTCGAACTCTCACGCCAAGGACACTAGAACCTAAATCTAGCGCGTCTACCAATTCCGCCACGTCCGCGTACAGTGGCGTATTCTAGCACGATCTTTCGGAATAGCGATATAATCTGATGATCTAGGGGGTTTGAACCCCATTCTCTTCATTTTACGGACTGGGTTTATGAGTAAGGGTACGCTGTTTGATAAGGTTTGGGATCTGCACACCGTCGGGACATTGCCATCGGGACAAACCCAGCTTTTTATAGGCCTGCACCTGATCCATGAAGTCACCAGTCCCCAGGCTTTTGGGATGATGGGCGATCGCCACCTCACCGTCCTCTTCCCAGAGCGCACCGTCGCCACCGTGGATCACATCGTCCCCACGGAGGATCAATCCCGTCCCTTTGTGGATGTGTTGGCGGAGGAAATGATCCAATCTTTAGAGCAAAGTTGCCAAGAACATGGCATCCGGTTTTATAACGTCGGCTCCGGCAATCAGGGCATTGTCCATGTCATCGCCCCAGAACAGGGGTTAACCCAACCGGGGATGACGGTGGCCTGTGGCGATTCCCACACCTCCACCCATGGAGCCTTCGGGGCGATCGCCTTTGGGATCGGTACATCCCAAGTCCGCGATGTCCTCGCCTCCCAAACCCTCGCCTTAGCGAAACTGAAGGTGCGCCGCGTTGAAGTGAATGGCACCTTAGCCCCCGGTGTTTATGCCAAAGATGTGGTTTTGCATATTATTCGCAAATTGGGAGTCAAAGGCGGCGTGGGCTATGCCTACGAATTCGCCGGAACGACCCTAGAGGCGATGTCCATGGAGGAGCGGATGACCGTTTGTAATATGTCCATCGAAGGGGGGGCGCGGTGTGGCTACGTCAACCCCGACCAAACTACCTACGATTATCTGAACGGG
The DNA here is from genome assembly GCA_007693875.1 of Spirulina sp. DLM2.Bin59. Lineage (GTDB taxonomy): Bacteria > Cyanobacteriota > Cyanobacteriia > Cyanobacteriales > Spirulinaceae > Spirulina. The sequence continues at coordinate 954 of RECT01000173.1, read as the reverse complement.
CGAGATTTTGCCCCCAAGGGTGCGGCTTGGGAGCGGGCGGTGGCTTGGTGGGAAAGTTTGCGCTCCGATGCCGATGCAGAATATGACGATGTAGTGCGGTTTGATGCGGCGGAGATTGCCCCGACGATTACTTGGGGAATTACGCCGGGCCAGGGCATTGGGGTGGATGAGACGATCCCCAATTTAGAGAGTGTGGAAGCGGGCGATCGCCCCCTCACCGAGGAAGCCTACCGCTATATGCAACTCCAACCGGGCCAAGCGATTAAAGGCACGCCCATCGATGTTTGCTTTATCGGCAGTTGTACCAATGGCCGGATCAGCGATCTGCGGGAAGCGGCGAAGGTGGCCCAGGGGCGTAAAGTGGCCCCCAACGTGAAAGCCTTTGTGGTTCCCGGTTCGGAGCGGGTCAAACAGCAGGCGGAAGCGGAAGGGTTAGATACGATTTTCCAAGCCGCCGGGTTTGAATGGCGGGAAGCGGGCTGTTCGATGTGTTTGGCCATGAACCCGGACAAGCTCCAGGGGGATCAAATCAGTGCTTCTTCTTCTAACCGCAATTTCAAAGGCCGCCAAGGCTCTCCCCAAGGTCGCACGTTGCTCATGAGTCCCGCGATGGTGGCCGCTGCTGCCATTCATGGAGTGGTGAGCGATGTGCGGGATCTGCTTTAGCATAGTTTTAGTGCGTTCGCGAGTCGGGGTGTCGATGACCTTGTTAGTTGGGTTTTTAACAAACTGACGACCACAGTTGCGGCACAGATACCGTTGCTTGCCAGTGTGGATGTGGCCATTTTTGACGGTTCGCTTAGAATCGCAATCAGGGCAATGAGGCATGGGGCTTATTCTGTCGCTTCATGAACATCTTAAGAAATTCATCATTACCTCCAGAGTTCTACCGACCCTGGAAATCCTAATCTGTGATTACTACCCAGAAACTGGGTTTATTGTCCGGTTTAGTCA
>RECT01000453.1 GCA_007693875.1 Spirulina sp. DLM2.Bin59 | reverse complement strand
TAAGTCCGGTCGATGAACCAAGAATCCCCGTCGCTTCAGCGCGGGGAGTGTCAAAACAACAGGGAAAGCAAAGACTCACTACGATGCCCACGCCATCGGTTTAACCCGAAACCATCCCCCACAGGAGATCAGGGATCACAGCCGATCGCACGGTACGTTTCCCTATTTTAGTGCGGATGGGGGCGCGGTGTCTGGATGGAGGGGGGCGATCGCCAAAACTTTCGCCAGATTAAATTCTGTGGATTAATCCTGTGGATTTACGGACTTGGGCTAAAACTAAAGTAGATATGGAGAAGAACTCCCCGCCACCCTGGCATGATTCAGATGCTGCTGCGTATTGGCTCTAGTTCATTGAAACAATTACCCCTGCGGGTGGTTTTAGTTGTACCCTTCGTCGTGCAACTATTTGCCGCCGTGGGCATCGTTGGGTATCTGTCCTATCGCAATGGCCAGCAGGCCGTCGAAAACCTCGCCAACCAACTGATGGGGGAATTAGGCGATCGCATTACTCAGGAAGTTTCCATTTCCCTCGCCATTCCCCACCAAATTAATCGCACCAATGCCGAATCCATCCGGTTAGGTTTGCTGGATTACCGCCAAACCGCTGATCTGGAGCGGCAATTTTGGCAACAGGTGCAAATTTTTGACACGATCACCGCCAGCTACTTTGGCAATCCCCAGGGGGGGTTGGTGTTGGCAGGCAGGAACCCAAAGGGGCTGCCCTTTTTGCGAGTCACCACCGACTTCGCCACAGGAGATTACCACCGCTATACCAGTAACGAACGGGGCGAACGCCTCGAACGGATCGAAACCACCATCTACGATGCCACCCAACGCCCCTGGTACATCGCCGCCCAAACCCACCGCCGCCCGATCTGGAGTGATATCTACCTCTTCGTTTCCACCCAAACCCCTGGTATCACCGCCAGCCAACCCATCTATGATGACCAGGGAGAACTGATCGGGATCCTCGGGGTTGATCTAGCCCTCAACCACATCAGCGACTTTTTACAGGAACTCACCAGGAGTCAAGAGCGGCAAGTCTTCATCATGGAGCGATCGGGCAAACTGATCGCCTCCTCCACCGATGAATCCCCCTTTTTACCCGAATCAGATCAACAGCGGCTCGCCATGGCCAGCACCCTAGCCCCCATTCAGGGAGCCGCCCGCCACTTAGTCCAAGAATTTGGCAGCCTCCGCAATATTGATCGCCCCACACAATTGCAGTTCACCATTGAGGGGGAGCATTATTTTCTGAAAGTGTTGCCCCTGCGGGATGATTACGGCCTAGATTGGTTGGTGGCGATCGTTGTGCCAGAGCAGGAATTCACGGCGCAAATTGGTCGCAACACCAAAATCATGATCCTGCTCTGTGCCGTGGCCCTACTGGTGGCCACCGGCGTGGGCATCCTCACCGCCCATTGGGTGACAGCCCCCATCCTCCGCCTCAGCCAATCCGCCAAACAACTGGCCCAAGGAGATTGGAGCCAAGCCCCCTCCATTGAGCGGGGGGATGAATTGGGAGAATTGGCGATCGCCTTCCAAACCATGGCCAAGCAACTGCAATCCTCCTTTACGGTTTTGGAGCGCAGCAACCAGGCCCTAGAGGAGCGCGTCGCCGAACGTACCGCCACCCTAGCGGTGCGTGAAGCGGAACTGCGGGGCCTGTTTGAAGCGATGACAGAATTGGTAATGGTGTTTGATCGCGAGGGGCATTATAAACAAATTTTATCTAACAATGTAGACCTCTTAGTCCGGGAGAAAGAAACCGTTATCGGGCGCACACTCCATGAAATGCTCCCCCCGGAGCTAGCCAATCAATTTTTAGGCCATATTCAAACCGTCCTCAACACCGGCACACCGATGAATTTTGAGTATCAAATGGAAATTCAAAACCGCCCTGAGCCGGTGTGGTGTTCCGGCAGTATTTCGCGAATTTCTCAAAATACGGTGGTTTGGGTGGCACGGGATATTAGCGATTATAAACAGGCAGAGGCATCCCTACGCCAAAGTGAGATGCAGAATCGCGCCATCCTCACCGCCATTCCCGATATGATGTTTCGGGTCAATCGCAACGGCGTTTATTTAGGCTTTATCAAAAGTTATGGTGTGGTAAATTTGTTGCCCGATGAATTTGATCCCATTGGGCAACATATCACGAACTTCTTGCCCACCGATGTAGCCCAGCGGCATCTGGCTCACATTACCAAGGCATTGGCCAGTGGTCAGGTACAAATTTATGAGCAACGGATTTTTTTACAAGAGCAATGGCAAGAAGAAGAGGTGCGCGTGGTTCCCTACGGGGAAAATGAGGTTTTATTCATGATTCGCAACATTACGGAGCAGAAGGCTGCCCTCCGGGAACGGGAAAAGGCCCAGGCAGCTTTGCGGGAAAGTGAGGCGAAAAATCGAGCCATTTTAACGGCGATTCCTGACTTGATGATCCGTTTAAGTCGTGAAGGATTCTATTTAGACTATTTAGCCTCTCCCGATTTTCCAGCCCGCATTGCACCGGAGGGTAATCGGTTGGGTCGCCATATTTCCGAAGTTTTACCGCCAGACAGTACACAAGTTTTAATGTCGGCCATTAGCCAAGTCCTCGCCACTGGCAAGATGCAAATTGATGAGGTTCAGTTTGTCAGTGATGGGGAATTTTATCAGCAAGAAGTCCGAACCGTTGTCAATGGGGAAGATGAGGTATTGATGATTATTCGTGATATTACGGAGCGGAAACGGACTGAAGCGCGGCTACATATTGAGCGGGAACGGGCAGAAAAGTTATTGCTCAATGTGTTGCCAAAGGCCATTGCCGAACAGTTGAAACAGAAACCGGGATCTTTGGCGGAGCAGTTTGAAGATGTGACGGTTTTATTTGCCGATATTGTCGGATTTACGCCCCTTTCGGCTCAAATGGAAGCCATTGAGTTAGTGGAGTTTCTCAATGAGATTTTTTCAATGTTTGATCAACTGACGGAACGGTTTAATCTGGAAAAAATCAAAACCATTGGGGATGCCTATATGGTGGTGGGGGGGCTGCCCAGTCCTTGCCCAAACCATACGGCGGCGATCGCCGCCATGGCCCTGGCAATGCAGCAGGCCACCGATCAGTTAGTGCGCTCCACGGGCAAGCCGCTCCAGATTCGCATTGGTATTCACAGCGGCTCGGTGGTGGCGGGGGTGATTGGGATCAAGAAGTTTATTTATGATCTCTGGGGGGATGCGGTGAATGTGGCCTCCCGGATGGAATCTTTGGGGGAACCGGGAAAAATTCAAGTGACGGAAAGGGTGTATCAACGGTTGAGCGATCGCTTTACCTTCACGCCCCGTGGCACTGTCACCGTCAAGGGTAAGGGGGAAATGCGCACCTATTGGCTCACGGGGGATCAGGGTCAACCCTGGCAACCCCCCGATGTCTCCTAAATCAAGGCCGGTAAACGGTGCAGCACAAATCAATGGACATCTCACATCTCGTGCCATGGCTCTGCCATGGCATGGATCTTAGGCGGCTCTGCCGCCTGCTCCTTCCACCAACGAACCTGATACCATAAGCCTATTTACGATGAACACCCTAGCAATTTTAGGCTGTGGCTATATGGGGACGGCTTTGGCCCAATCCCTCCAGGGTTCCGGCATGACGATCACCACCACCACCACCCGCGCCGATCGCCTGCCGGCCTTAGCCGCCATCAGCGATCGCCCCCTCCAACTGCGGGGCGATGATCCCGCCGCCCTCGCCACCCTATTAGCGGATCAAACCACCCTCCTCGTCAGCGTTGCCGCCCAAGGCAAAGACTACCGCGACAGCTATCTCGCCACCGCCCAAACCCTCGCCCAAGTTATTTTAATATTTCATAAACTGAAAAAGGTGATCTACACCAGTAGTTATTCTGTCTA
>RECT01000155.1 GCA_007693875.1 Spirulina sp. DLM2.Bin59 | reverse complement strand
TTTCCGCCCCGCTCTAAAGAGACGGGGCTACCAAGCTCCCGAGTTTTTTTCGTGTGGATTGCTACGAATGAGGCGGAGTGCCGGATGGGGAGCTCCCGGAGATCCGCCATCCTCGTCCATTTTGTGATCAATCCCATGTTTGATTGTCCCATCGAGAACAACAACAAGCTGCTCCTCCATTGCCTCCTGTACGAGAGCGAGCAAACCTTGGTCTATCGTGGTTTACGGGGGGCAGAGGAGCCGCTACAGCCCGTTATTCTCAAGCTGCTCAGGAGTGATTACCCCACCCCCGAGCAGTTGCATCGCTATCAACATGAATATGAGATCACCCAAACCCTGAAGAGTCCGGGGGTGATTCAGATCTATGGCCTGCACCCCTATCACAATACGGTCTTTTTAACCCTTGAGGATATTGGTGGCCAGTCCCTGGCTCAGCTCCCTCGGACCTTGGGGTTAGAGGAATTTTTCACTGTGGCGATCGCCATCACCAGCGCCCTCTCCGACATTCACAACGCTGGCCTGATCCACAAAGACCTCAACCCCAGCAACATCATCTACCACCCCGAAACGGGACAGTTAAAAATCATTGATTTTGGCCTGGCGGCCCCCCAGGGGGTTGCCTGCACCACCACCAATGGCAGCCTCGAAGGTACCCTCGCCTATATTTCCCCCGAACAGACCGGCCGCCTCAACTGCCCCCTGGATAGCCGCACCGACCTCTATGCCCTGGGAGTAACCTTTTACCAACTGCTCACTGGCCAATTGCCCTTTCCCTCCGGAGATCTACTGGAGTTGATCCATTGCCATCTGGCCCGCACACCGACCCCGCCCCATATCCTAGATCCCCGCATTCCTGAATCCCTCTCTCAGGTGGTGATGAAGCTCCTGGCGAAACCCGTCACCGAACGGTATCAAACCGCTCAGGGCTTGCAGTGGGATTTGCAACGCTGTCATCAAGGTTGGCAGGGGGGGCAACAGACTCTCACCACCGTTGCCTCGGCATTTCCCTTGGGGGAGCAGGATCATGGGGCACAGTTCCAATTGCCGACCCAATTGTATGGGCGCGATCGCCAGCGGGAAAAACTCCTCAACCTCTGGCGGGGCGTGGTGCAGCAGGAACTGCCCATGGCCCTGGTGATGGTGGCCGGGGGGGCGGGGGTGGGTAAAACAGCGTTGATCCAAGGGCTTTACCCCGCCATTACCCAGGCCCAGGGTTATTTCCTCACCGGCAAATGTGATCAACTCCAAGCCACCCATCCCTACGATGTGATCAGCCAGGCATTGGGTCAGTGGGTGCGTCATTTGCTCAGTGAACCCGACCATCAGTTGGCCCAGTGGCGATCGCGCCTCCAAACCGGGTTAAGCAATCCGGGGGTCTTGGTGGAGATTTTGCCAGATTTGGCGTTAATTCTCGGCCCCCAGCCGCCAGTGATTCCCCTGGGGATGGTTGAGGCCCAGCACCGTTTTCATCGGGTGATGGGGCAGTTTCTCCGGCTATTGTGTCGCCCTGAACATCCCATCGCCCTATTTTTGGATGATTTGCAATGGGCAGATACGGCGACGTTGAAACTCCTACAGGTCTTGCGGCAAGATGCCCAAATGACATCGCTGCTCGTGATTGGGGCATACCGGGATGGGGAACTTTCCCCCCATCATCCCCTCAGGGCATTGCTCACCCCCCAATCGGGGCAAGGGTGCGCCATTGAAATTCCCTTACCCCCCTTGGAGGGGGAGGCGATCGCCCAATTTCTCGCCACGGCCTTGAACCAGAGCCAGGCAGCAGTAGAACCCCTCGCCCACCTGATCGCCGAAAAAACCGGCGGCAACCCCTTTTTTACCCGTGAATTTCTCCAAGCCAACGTTCGGGATGGCCTGATCCACTGGAATGCTCACCAGCGGCAATGGCAATGGGATCTAGAGGCGATCGCCGCCCAACCCAGCACCGCCAACGTTGTTGAATTAATGATCAAAATGATTCGACAATTTCCCCCCGCCACCCAGCGAGCCTTGCGGTACGGGGCCTGCTTTGGTCGGCACGTAGAGGTGGAACTCCTCGCCCAACTCCTCGAACAATCTCCCCCCGCCACCCAAAAAGCCCTCACCCCAGCCATTAACCACGCCCTACTCCCCGATGGGCAACAATACACCTTCCGCCATGACCGCATTCAACAGGCCGCCTATGAACTCCTCGCCCCCTACGAGCGAATCAAAGCCCATTATAAAATCGCCCTCTTGTTGATCAAACAACAAAATCCCAGAAGCTGCCCCCACAACATCTTCACCATTGCTGACCATTGCAACTTTGGCTATCCCATTGTTGTCACCTCCAGAATCCGCCAACAGGGGGCAGAACTGAACCTGCAAGCGGCTCAACGAGCCCAAGCCGCTTCCGCCTATGGTGCAGCCTTGAGTTATTGCCAGGCCGGGATTGCCCTTCTGGCCCCCAACTGTTGGTCAAGCCAATATCACTTAACCCTGAACCTCTATACCCATGGGGCTGATAACGCCTATAGCCTCGGGGAATATGATCAGATGGCCGCCTATTTACAAACCATTCACCTCCATACCCGGGCAGTGTTGGATCAGGTGAAAGCCTACGATATAGAGATCCGGGCCCAGATGGCCAAGGGAAACCCCGAGAAGGCAGTGAATAGCTTGCTGCACATTCTCCGTCGCCTCGATCTCTACTACAATCCCCACCCCCATCCCCTGCAATTGGCTGGGGCAACGGTTTTAACAATACTGCAACTGTGGTGGCAGTCTGCCCTGAAGGTCATTCCCACCCAGCCACAGCCCCCCCAAGAACTGGCGGCCCTCTCCTTAATCACAACGGCATTGCCCGCCCTCGTAGCAAAGTATCCCCGCCTCTACCGCCTCCTGATCATCCGGCAGGTACAGGGGGCAATGCGCTACGGCCATAGTCCTGATTCTGCCGTGGGTTATGGGCATTTTGCCGTGTGGTTGGGGAATGATTGGGGGCAATGGGGGCGGGTGATGGCCCTCGGCCGTCGGGCCTTAGAAATTGTTGATCATCTCCCCGATGTCACGATACGGGGGCAAATCCTCTGGCTCAATGGTGCTTATCTCCATCATTGGACAAACCACAGTCGGGACGTTGTGACCACATTGCAGGCGGCCTATCAAGCCTGTTTAGATGTGGGGGATATGGACACCGCCACCGCCGCCCTCACCGCCAGCTATAGTCACCGTTATTATTTGGGGTTAACGGCGGTGGGGGAACTCCAGAAGACACTCACCAGCCCAGACCAGACCCCTTCTCTGGCACTGTACCAGGCTTCTTGGCAACTCCTCGCCCAAGGGTTGGATGAGCACCCCACCCTCTCCCACGAAACCCATCTCTACGATAGGTTGGTGGCTCGGGCGACTGGTGAGGTTGCGGCGCCAGGGAATGATTACGGCCGGTTTGAGTTTGCCCTCAATAAGTTGGTGCTGTCCTATTGGTTTGATGACCCCTTAGCGGCGCGTATCCATAGCCAAACCGCTGGCGAATATCTCGAGTCCGCCCGGGGAACGTTGGGTTATGGCCTGTGGTGCTTCTACGATGCCCTCACCTGCTTTGCCCTGCTTCGCTTAGATGGTTCCCCCCATCTCCAAGCCCTGTGGCGGCGGGCCCAAAACCGTGAACGTCGGTTGACCCAGTGGGCGAAATGGGGGCCGATTCCCTACCGCCATCGTCTCTGTTTGGTTCAAGCGGAGCGCATGGGCCATTTAAGGCAGTTGACGGCGGCGATTCGGTTGTATGACGAGGCGATCGCCCTAGCGGCGGAGCGGGGTTATCTCAGTGAGTTAGCCCTAGCCTATGAGCTAGCAGCACGGTTTTATCTCAGTTATGGCAAAACCCTGGTGGCGAGGGCCTATATACAGGAAGCCCGTTAC
>RECT01000451.1 GCA_007693875.1 Spirulina sp. DLM2.Bin59 | reverse complement strand
TTTGTGGGGTTTATTTTGGGGCGAGGTGGCTATGGTTGGCTCTATTTGGGGTGGGGGGTGGGGGCGATGCTGGTTTATACGGCCCTGGCCTTTGTGTCGGGGGATGAACAGGTGCGGCTCGTGGGGGCTTCGGCGGCGATTATGGGGCTGTTGGGGGCGATTGTGGCGATTTTACTGCGGGGTTGGTGGGGGGAGGGCAGTGCGATCGCTGCCCAACGGTTAAAAATGTTCCTCGGAATCATTGTGCTGCAATTAACCGTCGATTTCTTTATCCCAGAGGTGAGCGGTTTGGCCCATGGTTTGGGCCTGATTTGGGGGTTCACCCTGGGAAGCTTATTATTGATGCGCTCCGCGTAGCGTACCATCGCCTAATTAACCCATGCCCTACCCATTGATTCGCGCTATTTTAGTTCTCTCCCTCCTGGGGATTGTCGTACCGGTGCAGCCCGCCGCTGCGGCTCCCCTGGAATTGGCCCAACGCCGCCCCCGTAGGGCAGAGGACTACCTCAACCCCCTCGATATTCCCCCCCACACCGATCCCCTCCTGCCCGATCGCCTCCGCCAAACCACCCCACCCCGACGGCCCGCCCCCTTACCCCCCTTAGAACCGGGGGAACAGGCCCAATTGGCGCGGGATTTGGTGGACTTGGCCACGGAAGCCCAAAGGGCTTTTGAGCAGGATCAAAAAGAACGGGCCTATGAATTATGGTTTCGAGAATTGCGGCTGCGGCGGTTGTTGGGGCCCATCGCTGAGGTGGAGGCTTTAGCACGGGTGGGGGGCATGGCTTGGGAAGAAAACCGCAATCAGGATGTAGCGGCCATTTCCAGCCGGTTAGAGGCCATTGAAGCCGCCGCCAGCAGCGAGGATTTAGCCCTGATCCGGGCCTTGGGCCAGGCCTATCGCCAGGTGCGCCTTTATCCCAACGCCGTCGCCATGTATGAACGGCAATTAGCAACCCTCCCCCCCAATGCCCTGAATCAACGCAGTCCCCTCTTAAAGGTTGTGGCGGAATTGCATCGGGATTGGTTCCAGTTTGAGCGGGCCATTGGCGTTTATCAAGAATTATTGACGATGGCGCGATCGCAGTTTGATCTGGATAATGTGCAGAATTATCTGGGGGAATTGGCCCATCTTTACGATCAAACGGAGCAATGGCAGGAGGCGATCGCCACCCGGGAAACCCTCCTCCTCGCCTACGGGGAAAAACAAAGGATTGAGCGGTTCGCCCCCCTGCGGATGGCTATGGCCGCCAATGCTTTAGCCCTCGGCAATGGGGAACAGGCCAGCGAATTCTATCAACAGGCCTTTACCTTCGCCTGGGCCGCGCAACAATACGCCTACGCTGGCGATGCCCTGGAGGCTTTGGCGCAGTTGTACAGCGATTATGGCCAGGTGGAGGAGGCCATCAACCTCTACCGAGAACGGATCAAGGCGGCCCAATATGCCTATGATCGCTATGCCGTCATGGAAACCTACAATCGCCTTGCCCAACTCCACCGTCGCCAGGGCAACTATACCGCCGCCCTTAATGCCCTGCGATCGGGCCGGGAGGTGGCGTTAGAGTTGGGACATCGGGAGGGCTATTTTGAAGAGGCAATGGAGTTGTTGATTCAGGAGCAGTTTGAAAGATTAGACCGTTAGATATTCCGCTAGGATCGTGATGCAATGGGCGATCGCCCCCAGATGGGCAATTTCATAACCGTGGGTGTTATCCGTGGGGAACCCCAAACAGGCCCCCCGCGCCACATGGCCGAACTTCATCGCGATCGAGGCATCACTGCCAAACCCGGCGATCGCCCCCATCTGCACCGGAAGATGCACCCCCCGCGCCGCCGCCCTTAATTCTTCATTTAACCCCTCATCGTACAAACCATAACTATCCTGAGCAAGGAGCACGGGGCGATCGCCCTCCACGAGGGGATATTCCTTCGCCAAGGGGCAAATTTCCAAAGCAATCAACCGATCCAACCGCTGCCGCTGGGAAAAATACAACGCCCCCACCGCCCCCACTTCTTCCTTCGCGGAAGCTACCAGATAGGTATCATAACGGGGGGTTTTGACGATTTGAGCGAGATTAAGCAGGATCGCCACCGAAGCCTTGTTATCCAATGTATAGCTGGCAATATAGTCCCCCAATCGGAAGGGCTGTTTCCGATGTTTCCCCACCACCACCCGACTGCCAGGCCGCACCCCCGCGATCTCCAATTGGGCAGATTGCAGCTTCGTCTCCACCCAAACCTGTTCCCAACGGAGGGGGGCATTTTCCTGCTGGGCCTTTTGGGGGGATTCGTGGGATACATGGCGGGAACCAAAGGAAAGAACGCCGCTAATGGTTTGGCGATCGCCCAAAATATCCACCACCCCCTCCCCATAAACCCAGGGGAACGCCCCCCCCAAGGCCCGCACTGCTAACCGTCCCTGGGGCTGAATCCCCTTCACAATCGCGCCAATCTCATCCTTATGGGCCGTAATCGCCACCGCCCCCGCCTCCCGTCCCGGAATCTTAGCGATGATATTCCCCGCCTCATCCTGCCAATGGTCGATCCCGATGGCCTGTAGCTGCTGGAGAATATACTGATCCACCTCCCCCTCAACACCGCTGGGGGAATGGTGTAAAACGAGTTCAGCGATTTGGTTGAAAAGGGTATCAAAATCTAGCATAATCCAGTCCAAAGCATTGGCAGGAGCGGGGGGCGATCGCCTTAAAGAAGAAACCGCCCAAATAAATTGGGCGGGACAGTGGTGTGAGGAGTGAACGGAAACTTTCGTCTCCGCTACCTCCATTGTAGGATAATGCCCTAGTTTTGACAGTCAACGGAAGATTAATTGCGCATTTGGGGGATTGTGTAACAATTCGCAAGGAAAAAGGAAAAGGGTAAAGGGTAAAAGGGGGGGGTGCGGATTTTTCCGTTGCCGCTCCCTAGATGCGATCGTTGAGGATATTGGCCAGATCCAGCAATGGGCGCAGGGGCGTTGCTTCGGCGGGATACATGACGGCGGTAAACATGCCGATATTCCCCTGCCGGAATGTGATTAAGTCTGCTTTGAAGTTTGTTTCGTACAGTTCTAGCTCTAATTGCAAGCCCGCCGACTCGTCCCCCACCTCCTTCATATTCGGTAAGGAGGTGTATTCGTTGAGGGCGATGTTTTCCATTTGGGCGAGGCGTTCCTGAATGCGGGTGGCGATCGCCTCTTGGTATTCCGGCTGCTGGGATTGCTTGAGATAGGCATCAAATTGACCCTGATCCGCCACGGTGGCATGGAAGCCGACGACAATCTGCAAGGCGGTGGGATGGAGGAAGACAAAAATATCCTCGGGGTTGATGCCGTTGGCTTGCATTTGACCGCTCAAGGGGGCGATCTGTTGGGCAATTTGGGCCGCTACCGCCGGGGGGGGCGCAGTGAATCCTGCCGGAAGATCCGCCAGGGTGAGCCGCAGGTGAGGGTTGGTGGGGGCAACTTGGGCAATTTGGACTGTCGCCGCTGGGGTGGTTGGGATGGCTAAGGCCGGAGCGGTTAAGGGCATCAGCAGGGCCAAACCAAAGCCCGTCCAACGGAGGAGGGAGAAGAATTGAATCGTCATAAATTTGCGGATAAAGGCTAGGGATTTAGGGGCGATCGCCCTCTGAAAAGTTCCCATCCTCGGCCATTTACTCAGCGAAAAATCTTTCGCCCCAAGCCGAGGCCATACTCAGTAGGGGCGAAAAACCTTTCGCCCCAAGCCGATTCAGAAACAAAGTCCTGATGGGATTCAGGGGCGATGGGTACGCGATCGCGGATCCCCTCCCCATTGCCCCACCGTAGCACAGCAAAAATTAACTTTGGGAGAGCCGTTGTACTGTTGTTCCCCCCAGCAATTCGGCGGCTTCCTGTAATAGGGCGGGGATGCGGTGACGGTGGGGACTCTGGGCGATTAAACT
>RECT01000074.1 GCA_007693875.1 Spirulina sp. DLM2.Bin59 | reverse complement strand
ATCGGGGGTTAAACCGCCATTGGCATCGAGGCGAATCTGTACCCCTAGGGGCAATTGGTCGCTAAGTTGCTGAAATACCGTTAATTCTTCCTGAACCGGCGCGACTCCAATTTTCCATTTCACCGTCCGGGTTGTTGGGGGGATGGGGGCGGTGAGGGCGGCGGCTCCGGTGGGGAGAAGCTGGGCGATCTGTTCTGGTTTGAGGGCAATTTCTGGGGGCTGGGTTTGCAACGCCAACCAAGCGGATTCGAGGGCGAATTGGGTGGCGGGATAACGGTCGGGGATGGCGGCGATGTTTTGGGGGGTTAACTGGGGGGGGAGGGTCTGGAGGAAGGCGATCGCCTCCCCCAAGGTTTCCGAACCAAACCAAGGCACAGGGGCAATTTCCCCCTGGCCCCGCCGCCCGGAATCATCCCAAAGGGTGGCGATCGCTCCTTCCCGCACCGTCCACCGGCCATGGGCGGTATGGAGGGGAAAACGAAAGGGAACCGCATAGGGCTGAAACTGCCAATGGATCATAGGGGGCGATCGGGTGAGCGTAGCTATCGCTTGTTTTGCGATTTTGGGCCAGATCAGGTTATACTAGCAGGGACTAATCACCAACGCGGGTGTAGTTTAGTGGTAAAACCTCAGCCTTCCAAGCTGATGATAGGGATTCGATTTCCCTCACCCGCTTTTTATTTTCCCAGTTAAAGCTCGATAGGCCTTGTTGTAGGGTGCTATGGGGCGAAGCCGTAACGTGCCGCGCCTAAGTGGCGGGGCCAAATCAAAATAACATAGGCTAACTCGTGTAACCCATGCTGGCCAAAATTGTTAAGATTTAGGAGTTGACAGCATTTTACAAATGCTCAGAATCACTCACTAATCTGATACAAAACTTTTAAAATCAACTGCACACTTTGATCATCAGTATCAACTCCTAGATTATGTAACGCTTGGATGCCCATAGCTAGCGGTAATGGTTGTTTAGAATGATTTTTTAATAGATTCACCGTCGTTTTAAGGTTCAAGCGTTTCTTATAGACCGATTCATTAACACTCACACTATGGCCCAGAGAACGGGCCCGGATTTCTTGAGGAATGCCGTTTAATTCCCCTAACTGATTTGCTAAATGCCTAAAAGCATAAGCCTGTGTCACTGGGCAATGGTTTCGGTTTAAAAAATTAATGTAAGAATTAGATATAGATTGTGCTTCCTTAGCTTTAATCTTAGGCATACCTGGGAATTGCTCAATTTCTAATTCAGTCATCGCTTGATAGCTTGCTAACGGCCGACATATCCTCACCCCTGTTTTTATACTACAGCCATTAAACGTGAATTCTCCCAAATACAGCAGTTTATCGTGATTCTTGGTATCCGTGATCGGTGGAAATGTAACCCGATCTATCGTAAATGCTGTATTGATGTTTTGAGCAGCAGCAATTTCAGAAGGTCTTAACCCATACACCACGCCCATCGCACAAATCCAAAGCCATGCCAAGCCGCTCTCTTGATGGGAATGATTGCGACTCGCTAATATTTTTGATTTTGTGGATTGATACCATTGCAAAAAAGTTTGATAATCAATCGACTGCTTCTCAGCAAAAATTTTCTGTTTGAAATCAACAGAACTTAAATACTCTGTTAATTGCTTGCTATCGTGAGACAAATCAGCAATTTTCTTGAGAATAGATCCAGCATCTTTAGCCGTTTTAGTCCCTAGGGCTAAATTTTCAACTACACATTTAAAGTCACTAATACTCGGGCAAGCATTCCAATCTGGGAATAGCTTGAAAACTTTGCCATAAAATGATTCAAAACTGTGAACATCATTCACCGAATCCTTGCTACGCTTGCGTTTTGTGTTTTTGTGCGTACCACTAAAATAAGCAGTCTCTAATTCCTCAAAAATCTCACCGTATGTTTTAATTTGAGTATTCGCCTTGGTTTCACTTAAAATATTTTGGTTATACCATGCCAGAAAATTATCATCGTGATCAAAACTTTTTAAAGCATGATCAATGAGCCAGCATTTTCTAACCGCATTGATGATTCCGCCCTTCGTGAACTGCTCGCCGCTACTTTCAATGGTGAGTTTTCCCGTTACAGGATCATTAAATTGAATCATCAAAAACTTTTGATGCTGTAGATTTAATTGTACTTCTGTGGGACAATCTTGCGCTTTGCTTTTGTATAGAGCCAGGATATCAGCATACCCAGTATATTCATTACCACTACTGACGATTACATCCTGAAAATTTTGCTGCTTGAGGTGTTTTTTAGTGTGTAACATCTCTTAACCTAATCAGCGAAGGGGCAATTTTGGCATAGGGATGACAATGATTGAGGGGATCATACAATGCAGGTTACAGAGATTTTCGATGGCGCAAGCCTTGAATTCTCTGTAACCCGCCTTGCAATTTCCCCTAGGCAATCACGGCATTGAGTAACACTTGGGAGAGGGGCATTCCTTCCTCCATGTCGGTCATTTTTACCGTGTTGACAATATCGAACTTGGCCCCCGCCGCCTCCAGTTGATCATCGAGGGCTTCGAGGAATTGGGTTGCCAACTTATCCCGCCCCACTTGGATCAGGGAAATCCCTAGCTCCTCATCCCGGTCGATCTTGCGGGAAGCCTCGATAATCAGCCGCATCACCGACTTGCGATCGTCCGGTTCCCCATCGGTAATCACAATAATCGTTTCGCCGTTGGGTTGGGTTTGACCCATTTCCTTACGATCAAAATAGTTCGTCAGGGCATCGTAGAGGACAGTAGCCAGATCGGTTTTGCCCATGGGGTCATGTTCGGCAAAAACCTGCGTCACCTTATCGGAGGTTACATTGTCATAGCGTTTAAACCGCCCGGAAAACAGATAGACGGTGATCCCATCGGGATCGAGTTCTTCACATTTTTTAGCCAGCGCCAGGGTCGAGTCTTGCACAGCCTGCCACCGACTCTTACCCCCCGGTTGATCCTGTGTGGACATACTGCCGCTTTTATCGATGATCAGGGTGTAATCCCGCTGTTCAACAATTGAGTTATTTGCCACGGTGAAATCAATCTCCTCGGATGGGTGGAAAAAATTAGGATTGCTCTTAGCGTACCGAATTGCGGGGTTGAGGGCCGCAAAACTCTAGGTTTTGATCACGTTTTTGGCGGTTTAGGGGGCGAGGCGATCGCACTGCCAATCCCCCGCCCCCGTAAGCCGATAGCGGAGCCGGTCATGGAGACGACTGGGCCGCCCCTGCCAAAATTCCATCACATCGGGAATGAGGCGGAACCCCCCCCAATGGGAGGGTCGGGGGATCTCCCCATCGGCGTATTGAGCCTGAAACGCCGCCAGACGATTTTCGAGAACGGTGCGATCGCCGATCACCCGGCTCTGTTCCGAAGCCCAAGCCCCCAACCGGGAACCCAGGGGGCGACTATAAAAATATTGATCCGACTGAGCCGCGCTGAGCCGCTCCACCGCCCCCTCAATCCGCACCTGGCGCTCCAACTCCGCCCACCAAAACACCAACGCCCCCCAAGGATGGGCCGCCAACTCCTCCCCCTTACGGCTTGCATAGTTGGTATAAAACAGCAAACCCGCCGGCTCCACCCCCTTGAGCAGCACAATCCGCGCCGCCGGTCGGCCATCCGCCCCCACCGTCGCCAGCGTCATCGCATTGGGTTCCGGCAATTCCGCCTCCACCGCCTGATTAAACCAAGTTTCAAACAACTTGAAAGGATTCGGATCGGCTTCACTTTCCAGTAAACCGCCGCGAGTATAGTTGAGGCGCAGATCTGCGGCTGAATAGTTCGTCATGATCAATCAGGGAAATGAGACACCCCCTATTTTCCCACGATCGCCCCCCCCCCACCCAACCCCTCGGGACAAAACAAACCAAACTCCCCCCCAATCCAACACCAAGACCCCCCCCAAACCAAACCGCACCCCC
>RECT01000449.1 GCA_007693875.1 Spirulina sp. DLM2.Bin59 | reverse complement strand
CTATTCGCAGCTACGACCGGGTTATCTCCGGTCACTCCCCCACCTCGGCGGATGCCAGGTGGGGGTCATTGAACCTTGAGGGATCGCTAACCCACCGTCACCATCACCGCTTCACTCTCCTGCTTTTGGCGATTGACGGCACAGAGGCCATAGCGTCCTGGGGGGAGATTCACACTGCGGCGGCCCCCCGGTAACACCTGGCGGAGCCGCCAATTTCCCCCCAGGGATTCATACACCGTCCAACCCCAGATCCCCGCTTGGGGATCCGCCTGCCAAGACAGTTGCCCCCCTGTTCCCCTCACCTCCAGGGGCAAAGGCGGCAGACGGCCCCCTTGGGCCCGCAGGAGCGGCACTAAAGCGGGTTGGGCATAGAGGCGATCCTGAAAGGCGGCGCGAATATTGTGGGGATTATCCACCAGGGGTTTAATGTTGTAGAAAATATTCCCCAAAGCCAATCGCCCCCGCAGATCCCGCGTCAGGCTCACCTGCCGCTCAAACTCACTGACGGGCCAAGTGGTGCCATCCAACCGCACCAAATTATTGCCGGGGTAAATATGCGCTCCCCTGGGATTATTGGCCGCCCACCAATCCAGCAGCACCGGATAGCTTTGTTGTACTTGGTCAATGCGCCAATAGAGTTGGGGGGCGATGTAATCCACCCAACCTTGGGCCAGCCAATGCTTGGGGTCAGCAAAGAGGACATTGTATTGATCCAAGCCCGTGATGCCGCTGGGTTGGCCGGGGCGATAGATGCCAAAGGGACTGATGCCGAATTTAACATGGGGTTTTGTGGCCCGAATCCCGGCGGCTAACCGTTGCACCATTTTATTGACATTATCCCGCCGCCAATCCCCTAAACTCAGCGTGCCGCCATCGTTGCGATAGCGGCTATAGGTGGCCCCATCGGGGAATTCTTCCCCCTGAACGGGATAGGGATAGAAATAATCATCGAGATGAATGCCATCAATGTCGTAGCGTCTGACCACATCGAGGATGACGTTGTAGGTATGGTCTTGAACGATCGCACTGCCTGGATCCATCCACCGCTGGGTTCCGTAGTTGTAGATCACTTCTGGATGGCGGGCATCGAGGTGGGGGGCAACCACGGGGTTATTGCGGGAGACGCGGGCGCGGTAGGGGTTAAACCAAGCATGGACTTCGATCGCCCGTTGTTGCGCTTCACTAATTAAAAAGGCCAGGGGATCATAGCTGGGGTTAGGGGCTTGGCCCTGGCGACCGGTGAGCCAAGCACTCCAAGGTTCCAGGGAGGAGGCATAGAGGGCATCCCCTTCCGGGCGAACTTGAAAAATAATCGCGTTAAACCGCAGATCCACAAGGTTATCCAACAGCATCCGCAGTTCCTGCTGTTGGGCGGCGGTGGTGAGATCGCGACGGGAGGGAAAGTTAATATTCCACACCGTAGCCACCCAGGCCGCCCGAAATTCCCGCTGATGTTGGAGGGGGATCACATCGGCACGGGGAGGCGGCGGGGGAATGACGATGTAGGGGGAGGAGAGGGGGGGCATCCGTCCCTGTTGTACGAGGGCTTGGTAGAGCATGGCGCAGACTTCCCCCCGCGTTACAGCCTGTTGGGGCCGCAGTTGGTTCACCTGGGGATGGTTCACCACCAACTCTAAACGGGTGGCATATTTAACCGGCGTTTCCCCATAGGTGGGGATTTGGGCCGCATCTTGGTAGAGGCTGGCGAGGATGAGGCGATCGACACCGCTGGCGGGGGGATTGAGGGCATTGACCAGGGCGATGAGAATTTGTAACTTGGTGAGGTTTTCCAGGGGGCGAAATTGTCGGTTAGGAAAACCGGTGAGGATGCCCATTTGATAGGTTTTGGCGATCGCCCCCGCTGCCCAAAACGTTGCCGCCACATCCACAAACGTCATCGGATCCCGCACGAAGGGCCGATCAAAGGCGGCTTGGATCAACGCTGCGAACTGAGCGCGATTAATCCATTCATTGGGGCGAAAGGTGCGATCGGGAAACCCACTGATCAACCCCGCAGCGGTGAGGGCGGTAATAAAAGGCTCCGCCCAATGGCCGCGAATATCGGCAAATTGCGGCGCGGGCGGCGTAATCGCTCTGAGCGTCAATGTCACCTCATACTGGCCCGCTGGTACGCCATTGAGTTGGGCGACTAATCTCCCCTGTCCATCTACCGTGGCCGTTGTTTGAATGTTGTTCATCACCGTTGCCCTTGCCCTAGATTCCCCAAATCTTAACCTTAATTGCCACGGGCAAAATAGGTGATGTAGGGGCGAAAAATTTTTGTAGGCTTACGCCAACGCCCCCAGTCCCGTTACTAGATAGATCAGCCCGGTGATCACTCCCCCCAGGATCAACCAACTGAGGAAAAGCGATCGCATCAACCCCAAGGCCTCCTCAATCACCCCAGGGGTAATGGGTCGTTGGGCATTGCCTAACAGGGGCTTAGGGCGTAACTCACCCCGATAGGTATTCATTCCCCCCAACTGCACCCCCAAGGCGGCGGCGTAGGCACATTCACTCCAACCGGAATTGGGGCTGGGATCCTGGCGGGCATCCCGTTGGCAGATGGCGAGGATTTGGCGGGCGGCGATTCTCCCTGGCGCAGCCATCGCCACCGATAACACCGTTAACCGACAGGGCAACCAAGTTAAAACATCCTCAAACTGAGCACTGAACCATCCCAAATCCCGGAACGGCTCGCGGCGATAGCCGATCATTGAATCCAAGGTGCTGGCGGCCTTGTAGGCTAAAGCCAAGGGCAGCGGCCCCACCCCCAGCCATACCCCCAAAAAACTATAAAACAGGGGGGCCGTAACGCCATCGGTGGTGTTTTCGGCAATGGTTTCTAACACAGCGCGGTAAATTTCCTCCGGCTCCAGCTTCTCGGTATCCCGCCCCACATAATGGCTCAACTGTTGACGGGCTTGGGCCAAATCCCCCACCGCCAACGGCTCCAACACATCCAACGCCGCAAACCGCAAACTCCGCCCCGCGAAACAACTGGCCACCAACACCACCCCCAGGACGTTCCCCAAGAGGGGATGGAGATCTGTGGCCAGTTGGGCGATCACCCCCCCCAAGGCTCCCATCCCCGCCATTAACCCCAACCCCAAAACCACCCCCGCTAACTTTTGGGGCCAACCGGCGGGTAGCTTGAAGATCAGGGATTGCGATCGCCCAATGACCCAGCCCATCCCCTGAACCGGGTGGGGCCAATGCCAGGGATCAGCAATGAGATAATCCCAACCAGCAGCGAAGACAATAATCCACCAATCGTTAAGCATCTAGCGGGGTTTGAGGGCGGGGGCTGGCATGGGATTGGGCAAGGAATCGGCGTAGAGGTTGCGGGTATCTGAGAGGGGGGGCGTGATGGGACGGGCAACGGTTTCACTGCCATTAATCACCCCCCCCAACAGCGGCACTTCATCCTCCACCAATTGATCCAAAACTGTCCCCAGGGGTTTACCCAAGGTTATGCCGGGGCGGGTAATGAATAGTAGGCCATCGATGAGGGGCTGCAAGAGCAGGGCATCGTTGCATTGCTCCAGGGCGGGGGTATCGACAATCACCAGATCATAGCGGGAGCGGGCATCCTTGAGGAGACGACTCAGTTCGCTGGCTTCGAGGATCATTGCTGCCTTGGCTTGGGGCCCAGCACTGGGAATCAGGTAGAGGTTGGCGACATCGGGGGCGAGGGCGGTGCAGGTGTGGATCGCCCCGTAATAGCTGAGGGGTTCGGAGGCGGCATCGGGGTCAACGGTGATATTTAGGGAAGGGGCATGGGAGGGCGATCGCAAATCCGCTTCAATGATTAATGTGCGTTGGCCCGCATGGGCAGCGGCGATCGCCAAATTATAGGCCGTTACACTTTTCCCCGCCCCCGGCTCCAAACTCGTGACCGCCACCACCTTACCCCGCGCCCCCGCCAAGCGG
>RECT01000448.1 GCA_007693875.1 Spirulina sp. DLM2.Bin59 | reverse complement strand
GGGAGGGGGAGGGGATTCGGGTTCAAGGGTTCAATTACGCCGGCCAGAAGGCTATCGCGGTAGGGTTCCCCCATTAAATAGTGCAAAATGCCTTCATCAACTTGGAGGCGACTGTGGGTAAGATCTTCACCGTTGGCGAGGTGGATCAGTTGCCAGCGGCGCAGGGGCGCATCGGGGGTGAAGGCTTGCCAATGGGGATCCGGGAGGAGGCTTAAGGCGAGGTGGAATGTGGGATAGGTGCAATCGGGGTGGTCTTGGGCGATCGCATAGAGTTCCCGAAATTGGGGATGTAATGCCCGCCCCACACAAAGGAGCAAAATATTTTCTTCAAACTCGGAGAGGCCAAAGCGATCGCGCAGCGTCACCAAGGCCGGGGGCGCGTCGCTCCAACTGGGCCGTTGGGGCCATTCGATGGGGGCTAAATCTTCACCGTTTTTTAAAGTAATGTAACGATCAAGGTAATAGTGAATGGAGGCGATCGCCCCCATCAAATAGTGATAATTCTCCCCATACCAAACCGGGTTAGTTTCCTGTATTGTTGCACTCAAGGCTTTTTCCTCCCGCCAACGCTCTCACCCTATCATTTCTATTTGAGATCCGATTACTAGCCAAAGGTCGAATGGACGTTTTTTCTACCCCTGATTATAATTGACCTAAATTTTTTAAGCTTTCGGAAAAATATCAGGGCCACATACTGGGCTGTTTCCCTGAATTGCTTGCTATAGAAACCCCTATCCCCCTTTCAGCCATGCGCCATTACCGAGCCAAGCGTCAACCCGCTTCTGCCCCCCCACAATCCAGCGTCAACCGTTTTACGCCGCCGCCCGTGATCCAACCCAAAGCAGAAGCGGCAGAATTGCCGGAATGGCAACGGGCCAACAGCTATGATCTCGATATTCTCAACCTGAATGCTACGCCAATCCAAGCCAAGCTGACCATTGGTGAACCCAACGACAAATACGAGCAGGAAGCGGATCAGGTGGCGGCGCAGGTTGTGCAGCGCATGAATGAGCCGGAATCGGTGCAGCGGGAAGATCTCACCGAAGAAGAATTGCAAATGAAGCCGGAGGTGATCCAGCGGGAACTTCCCGAAGAAGAAGAGTTGCAAATGAAGCCGGAATCGGTGCAGCGGCAAGAGGCTCCTGAGGAAGAAGAGTTGCAAATGAAGCCCCAACTTCAGCGGCAAGTGGTGAGTGGTGCGGTTTCTCCGGAGTTGGAGCAAAGCCTGAACCGGGCTAAATCTGGTGGTCAAGCCTTAGACCCTCAAATTCAGGCCAAGATGGGGCAAGCGATGGGGGCAGATTTCAGCGGCGTGAAAGTTCACACCGATAGCCAAGCGGATCAACTCAATCAATCGATCCAAGCCAAAGCCTTCACCACCGGCCAAGATGTCTTTTTCCGCCAAGGAGAATACAACCCCGGTAGCTCCAGCGGCCAGGAATTAATTGCCCATGAACTCACCCATGTAGTGCAGCAGCAAGGGGCAATGGTACACCGCTCACCAGCCCCTCACCCCATCATTCAGCGAGCATCAGGTTTACCCGACAAAGCTGAGTTGGAGCAAGAGGGACTGAAAGCAGGTAAATCGGGTTCGACCTTTGCGTTGATCCTTCAGGAGCTGGACGAATTTCGGAAAACAGGAGATACAGACTACTTAAAACAACTGAAGATTCTAGATGCATTATCCACACACCTTGCTCAATGGATCACAAGCTATGAGGATAACAGAAAAGGTCAAAAAATCCTTTGGCTTATACCTAAAGTTAAAAGTAATGACGAAGCGAAGTACCAAAAGATCAAAAAAATCCAGAGGAGTATAAGTGGGTTAAAAGAAAATATTCAGAAGCTTCGAGAAAAACAATATCTCGAGGAATGCTATGAAAAAGGTTCTTTGAAGGGGATGGCAACTGAAGGTTTAAAAGGACTTCTTTCGGAAAAAAGTATTAGTCAAAATAAAGACAATGAAGGTCAGATTCTTCGGAACAATAATGAGGCTATCAGGATGCTCACAACCTATACTCAAAAGATTGGAGAAGACTTTTTCTTAAAGACTGTCTTGCCTACACTAGAAAAGATTAGCGATCTTGGAAATATCGATGTTGGCGAAGATTCCCAATACTCTAAGGAAGATATCAAGAAGGTCATTACAATTTACGAGAACATCTTGGCCAAAATTCTGAATATTGATGCGGTTCCAGATAGTTTAGCGGAATGGTGTTACGAGATGTACTCAACATCCATTCAGCAAGGTGCTAGTCAGAAGGGATCGTTTGATATTATTGCATCGATGCTCTTTCTGCGAGTTATTAATCCCATCACTGTAGATTTAAGGCAGACTACCGGAAAAAACCAAGAAAAATCATTTAGTTTACTGAGCAAAATTCTTCAAAATCAAGCCAATGGTGTAGATTTTGGAAAGAAAGAAGTGAAGATGCAGCCATTTAATGAGATATTAAACGAAAAAAAGGAAAAAATGTCTGATTTTGTAAATCAGATTATTAAAAAAGGTGAGCAGGCTGGTGAGCAGGCTAAGGTTAGACAGCAGAGGAATAAAAGAAAGATGCAGAAACGTGTCAAGGTAGAGAAATAATTTTAACAATCTCCTTCACTGGTTGCGTTGAACAATTTACTCTAAACTTGGTTCTGTAATTGCAATAACTGCGATCGCACCTCTGGGGGATCATATCCCAGGGCAAAAGCTTTAGAACTATCTAGGGTCAGATCGCGGGCGCGGGGGGCTGCCATGGGGACATCGGCCTGTAAACAGGGGGAAAGTAAATCGGGGGAAAGATCAAAAATATCCGTGAGTAACTGGCCAAAATCGTAGCGGGAGAGGCGATCGCGCCCCCCCAAATTAAATAATTCTCCCGGATGATTCAACAGTAACAACAGGCCCGATGCTGCAACGGTGGCACTTACCGGCATCCGAATTTCATCAGTGAATAACCGCAACCGTTGCCCCGCCTGCAATTGCCGTAAAAACGGCTGTAAAAAACTCTCCGATTGGGGAGAAGCCGCCCCAAACATGAGGGGCATCCGGGCAATGGTGACAGCGGGATAGCGATCGCCCATCCCCAATTCGGCCAATACCTTATGCTCCCCGTAACGATTGAGGGGACAAACCGGCGAGGTTTCAGTATAGGGCGGGTTACGACCATCAAAAACCAGTTCACTAGAGGTAAACACCAAAGGAATCCCCAACGCCCCACAGCGATCCGCCAACCGCCAAGAAGCTGCCACATTCACCTGATAGGAATAATCCGGATTTAACTCGCAATCATTGGGACGGGACAGGGCCGCCAAATGGAGCACCGCATCGGGGCGCACCTGGTCAAAACAGGCTTGCACCTGAGATTCATCGGTGAGATCGACCCGTAACAGTTGCGTTTGGGGAATTTGGAGGGGTTGGCGGTGGTAGGTTCCCCACACCTGCCAATGTTGGGCCGCTAGGGGGCAGAGCGTCCAGCCCAAAAAGCCCCCGGCTCCCGTGACGAGTAGCCTGCGTTGGCGATCCATTACAACACCCGCAACACCGCCGCCACCCGGATATCATCCACCGCTTCAAAATCGTGGATCGCGTTCAGGGCCGCCCGGAAATGCCCTTCCTGGACATCATGGGTGACGACCACCACCTCCGCCTCCCCCTGTTGATAGCCGATTTGGACAATGGATTCTAAACTCACCCCCGCATCCCCGAAACAGGTTCCTAAATGACCAATGACACCGGGGCGATCGCCACACAAGAACCGCACATAAAACCGACTTTCCACCGCCTCAATGGGGGTAATGGGGGCATAATGCTCATGGTGACAGTGGAGCATGGGATGGAGTTTTTCCCCCTGGCTGTCCAGGAGGGCAACGAGGTTCAACAAATCCGCCACCTCTGCGCTCGCCGTCGCCCCCTGACCCGCCCCAGGGCCGTAGAACATCACCTGACCGAGGGGATCGG
>RECT01000285.1 GCA_007693875.1 Spirulina sp. DLM2.Bin59 | reverse complement strand
CCATGAACAGCCCAGTTTAGTCCAGGGGTTGGATGTGGGGGCGGATGAGTTTATCCGCAAGCCGGTGAAGGTGGAGGAGCTTCAGGCGCGGGTGCGATCGCTCCTCCGGTTGAAGGAAAGCATTGAACAGCGGGAAAACTTTGTCCATTGCCTCACCCACGATCTCCGCACGCCCTTGGTGGCAGCGGATCGGATGTTGGCGTTGTTGCGTCAGGAGGCCTTTGGGCCGGTCACGCCCCAGATGAATGAAGCAATGGCGACGATTATGAGCAGCAATCAACATCTGCTCAAGTTGTTGAATAATTTGCTGGAAGCCTACAGCTATGATGTGGGCCGTAAAATCCTCAGTTTTATTCGCTTTAATTTTCGGGATTTACTTCTGGAGGTGGTGCGGGAATTGGAGGCCTTGGCAACGGCGAAGGGGATTACCCTGGCGGTGGATTGGCCGAGGGTGGGGGATGAGTGCGCGATCGCAGATGAGTACGCTGTCGCGGATGAGTACGCTATCGCGGATGAGTACGCTGTCGCGGATCGCCTCGAACTCAAACGAGTATTAATGAACCTGATCGGCAATGGCATCAAGTTCACCGACAAAGGCGGCGTAACGGTGCGGGTTCACGGCCAAACCCCCGATCATCTGACGGTGGAAATTAGCGATACGGGCATAGGCATTCCCTTGGCGGAACAAAAACGCATTTTTGAACCCTTCCGCCAAGGCAGACACAAACGCTCCGGCCATGGCTTGGGCCTCTACCTCTGCCGCCAAATTATCGCCAACCATAATGGCACAATTACCCTCCAATCCCAACCGGGGCAAGGAACCACATTTTCAATCACGCTCCCCCTCAACCCGCGTTAACCATGGGCAAGCTTGGGTGGGGGTTGATTCTGCTCTGTTTGGGCTGGCTGCTGATGGCTCCGGCCGTTGCCCTGGAAACGCTCACCCCGACAATGTTGGGCGATCGCCTCACTCAAACAGAAATCCGCGAGGGGAAGGAATGGGTCGATTTAACCCATGTGGTGATTGATCTCACCACAGAGGAGGGGCGATCGCAATTTTTCACCCCCCTTGCCCCCAAGGTCAAGCGCAACCCTCAGCCGGTGGTGTTGGATTTGAGCGATTCGGTGATCTATGGGGATTGGCGGGTGGCGGATTTAGCCACTCGCGTTAAATTCGCCCCCGCCGCCCTAGCGGGATTGCTCACCCCCAACCAACAGGCGGCACTGTTTCCCGACCCCGAAACCCCCCCGGCAGAGTTTCAAACCCTCCCCTATGTACAGTTGGTGCAGGTGGGGCTACGGTTTAACCATACGGTTTTCCATGGCCCTGTGGAGTTTCAGGGGGGGATTTTTCTGTGGCCGGTGATGGCCCAGGGGGCGGAATTTCTCCAGGGGGGGAATTGGTCGGGTTCCCGGTGGCAGGCGGGGGGAGATTTTAGCCAAACCCATTGGAGTGATCGTGCTCTCTGGATGAAAAGTTTTTTCCCCCAAGGGTTGGATTGTGCCGATGCCACATTTAACAAGGGCGTGAGTTTTCGCGGCAGTCATTTCGCCGCACCGCTCAACTTTCAAGATGTCAAGCTGTTGGAGACGTTAAATCTTAGCAATATCGAGTTTACCCCTGGCATGGGGGTGAATGTGGATGGTTTGGTGTTGGATGCGGAAGCGGCGCGGCTGGTGGGCGATCGCGCTCACATTGGCTCTCTGCTCCATCTTGAAAAACTCCGGGGCAATGAGGCCCTGTTACTCCAACTGATCCGCAGTTTTCGGCGGGGGGAGCAGATCCCCGACGCTAACCAATTGGAGGTATTGCGATCGCGCCTCCGCATTGAGCAGTTATTCACGGAGATCCGGACTGAGCCTTGGTATCGTCGGCCGGTGCAGATCGCCCCCCTCTGCCGAGCGTTGGGGTTAAGTTTGTTGCTCTTGCTGACGGATTACGGCACGGATGCGGGGTTAGTCCTCACCCTGGGCCTGCTATCGGGGGCATCCTTTGCCTTGATGATCTGGTTTGTGGATCGGGTGCGGCGGCGTTTGCCCATACCGCTGTTGCCCCATCGGGGGGAAACCCTGGCCATGGGGGGCAGTTTTACCCTGTTGGCGGCCATGGGTTTGGGGCTATTGTGGCAGCGGGCGGAGCAACCGGGCTGGACGCTGTTGTGTTTAAGTTTGCTCTTAATTCCCGTACCTTTGGCGTTAATCCTACCCCTCTATTTCCGGGGTCGTTATCATGCCGCTTTGGATCAAACCTATTTGGTGGAAGATGGCAGTATGCGCCAATTGCGGTTATTGATTGTGCGGTTGCCGATTATTCCGAAATTTCCTTTTTTCCGCGATCGCTATACCCCCATTGTGGGCGATCGCCGTTGGAGTTGGCTGAATTATTATGATTTCAGTCTCAACAATTTGTTTAAGTTTGGCTTTAATGATATTCGCCTCCGGGATGAGCATTTACCCGGCTGGGTGGCGGCGTTGGTATGGTATCAATGGGCGTTAGGGTTGTTTTATATCGCGCTGTTGTTGTGGACGTTATCCCGCACGATTCCAGGTTTAAACCTGTTTTTATATTTGAGTTGAAGGGGCGAGGGCAACCCCATTGGGGACTTGCGCACCTAGTTCACGGTTAACGAGAAGGGGGCCGCCACTATCAAATTACTCAAATGATGGACGTTCAGATTTTGTTGTGTTAGGGTATCGGGCGACATTGAGCTAATTGTAAGCATCATGAGCCTTAAATCGTCTTTATCCGCAGTTGTGTCTGTCCTCCTGCTCCATGCCGGTGTTGCCCAGGCAACCGTTCCAACGTTCGAGCCAACCCCCTCTGAGTCTAAAACCATCCTGGTTCAGACCAAAAATAATCCAGAGGCATTTTATGAAACCGCTAAACAGGAACTGCCCGAGGATTACTATCGGATCTATCGGATCATTGATCGCATGGCCCGCGCCAATCGACTCGATCATTTACCGTGGCGGATCTTGATTGCACCTTCCTATGAGGTGAATGCCTTTGCAACGGATACAAACCTCGTGGCATTTTTTATTGGTTTATTAGAGCAAATTGATGGAGACCCCCATGCGATGGCCTGTGTCGTCGGCCATGAAATTGCTCATCATACCCAAAATCATATTGCCGTTCGTGATGCAGAACGAGAAAGCATCTTACAAGCACTCCTGGCTGAAGCAGTGGAAAAAGTTAGCGCGGAAGAGGAAGATTTACGGGCTGATTTAGAAAGTTTGGGCTTGGGAGAACAGGTATTATCCACCACCGGATCAATTCTAGGCCGCAACAGGGGTGGAGTCGTTGGCACTGCGGCGAATATCCTAGAGGATGTGTTACAAGGCAGCCGGCAACGACGGATCCGAGCGGCAACAGAGCGCATTGAGAGCATCTATGCCGAGAAAGCCGCCGCCATTCAAGCCCAATGGCAAGCACTCAATCATCAACAGGAATTTGAAGCCGATGAATGGGCCTATGTGTATATGGTTCGGTCTGGTTTTAATCCCCAAGGTTGCCAAACGGTGATGACGCTGTTAACTCGTTTAGGGGTGACAGCCAGTGAGACGCATCCCGCCTCACCGGATCGACTCAGGGCGATTCAAAGTTTTGCCAGTAAATATCCAACCACAACGCTAACCGATGAGGGGAGAGCTAATTTAGCCGCGAGTCCTAATCCTTTAACCTATTCTTTAGCACGCGATCGCTCTACCCTACGGGTCAATTCTCGCGCCGGAAGTGCTAACTTTGACGATGCTTTCCCCAGTTTTTAAAGCACATTCCACCGATTCACAATAACCATTTGTGGAAGAGTTTTGTGAGCTAAACAGGGGCAAATGGGGGCGGGGTTGTATTGCCCAAGCCCTCTGCTGCCCCATAGGGGCGATCGCTCCCTCTCAAATAACCCTGTTGATGTTAACGCTTGGGTTATGGGCGACGAACTTTAAAAGCGGCCATCACGGGGCAGGCGATCGCCAAGTAAAAATGGCGAAAGGGCGAAAAGAAGGGCGAAAAATGTTTCGCCCCTCCAGGGAAAATTTTTGGCATAATAGAGCAAACGTGCCAGTTTTTGTACTATGACCCTTTCCCCCCATCGTCCCACTCTCTACCCCGAGTCTGATGGTCAGCCGATGGCAGACAATACCCGCCAGTTCCAATGGATTGTCCTGATTAAGGAAAATTTAGAATGTTGCTTTGCCGAT
Source organism: Spirulina sp. DLM2.Bin59 (assembly GCA_007693875.1). GTDB lineage: Bacteria > Cyanobacteriota > Cyanobacteriia > Cyanobacteriales > Spirulinaceae > Spirulina. The sequence goes on along the minus strand of RECT01000285.1, from coordinate 13,962 downwards.
CAACCGGATGTCTTTGTGGCGGGGGATCTGCTCTGGTATCCGGTGGAAGGGGAGCCGAAGATTCGGGTGGCTCCTGATGTATTTGTGGTGTTTGGTCGGCCCAAGGGCGATCGCGAAGCGTCTCCGCAGGAGAATCGCGGTTCCTATCATCAGTGGGAGGAGGGGAATATTGCCCCTCAGGTGGTGTTTGAAATTCTTTCGCCGGGAAATCGTATCCCGGCCATGGTTCAAAAACAGCGGTTTTACCAACGCTATGGTGTGGAGGAATACTACATCTATGATCCTGATGATCACCAGTTTGTCGGTTTGCAACAGGTAGATGGGGAGTTGGTGGAGATTGAAGGAATTGCCCATTGGACGAGTCCCCGATTGGGCATTCGCTTTGAGTTTACGCCGGAATTTTTAACCATTTACCGCCCTGATGGGGAACGGTTCCTCACGACGATTGAAATGGCAACGGAACGAGCCACGGCCCGGGCCGAAGCAGAAGCGGAGCGACAGCGGGCGGCATTGGAACGCCAACGGGCTGATTCCGAGCGGGAGCGAGCAGATTCCGAGCGGGAGCGAGTGGAACGACTAGCTGCGCAGTTACGGGCGTTGGGGATTGAGCCGGAATGAGGGATCATCCCACTTTTGCCATTAATTCGCCATTAATACAAATGACCTTTTAGTTTGCAGCATAAGTTTCATGGTCTCGTGTACTAAGAACAATGCAAAGAAACTACTTTGGGCGGCTTTTAATTAAATTTTGCCTACTCAACAGCCCTAAAATGACGCATTGACTAGGTCTCATGTTCTTGAGTGTTTATGCTTAGGGAAAAAACGAGATGCTCTTAAACAACTGCAAGCGGTCGATGGGCTTGCGCCCCGCTCTGCTCTTGCGCTCCTTGGTCTCTAGTTGCGCCAAGGACTTCCCAAAGATATTCCATGGGATGAGTGTATCGAGTACACTCAGTCTATCCATTGACGTTTCGAGGTTTTCTCGGCGGCGCTTGACTCGACCAAATCCCTTTGCCATGAGCTTTTCTCCCTGAGTCTTCCTCCTCTAGCCTCTCACATTTTTCCCTGGAGGCTCAGTTTTTTCTTTTTTTCGATGTGCCCCTTAGTTAATCCCACCATAAGCTTTTGTAAATGTGCCCAGCAATCTTTGACACCTTAATATTGATGTGCTAGATTCAGATTGAACCTTAGCTGTAGATAGGTTAAGACTTGTGGCACTTTTCAGTCGGCTCCTAAATCTCAATACTGGTAGTATTCCCCTAGAAGACTTCTTCACTGAATTGGTTGCTTACCTCTTCAGTATGGATAAAGAAATCCTCTACAATTGGCTCAAGGATTTAAGCCTATTGGATAGGGTGGGTTATTTGGATGCTTATGTGTCAACACAGAGGGAGTTTGCGCCTCTTGATGATCATCAGTTCGCTAGCCGCCCTGATATCTTAATCGAGCTAATAGATATCGAAAGTCAAAATCGTAGCATCATTTTTGTTGAAAGCAAAATTGGTTCTCAAGAAGGCAATGATCAGCTTTCAAGATATGCAGAAATTTTGCACGGACTTCCCGGATTTCAGCACAAATTGCTTTTATACATTACTCGTGATTTTGATCCGAAAAATAAAAAAGCTATTTTTAAGAATATCCCTCAATCTGTTGTTCAATTCAAACAATTGAGATGGCATCAGTTCTATCGATTTTTGAAATCTCAAGCAAACACAATGCTTGTTCAAGAAATTTTGACGTTTATGGATGAGTATCGCATGGCACATAATAATCAGTTTTCCTCTATTGACGTGATTACATTAGCAAATTTTACGAAATCACTAAAACTGATGGAAGAGACGATGTGGGGGGAGGTCAGTCAACAATTTAAGAAGGTTCTGGGAGCAATGAGGAAAGAGTTAACCGCACTTACTGGGATTCGAGGCCATGGGCGGTATTTAATGAATATTGGGATGCCAAGTAGATGGTGGTGTGGACTAGGCTTTATCCTGGAAACATCACAGCTAACTGATTACCCAATAGTACGAATTATGCTTGAAGTAGATCCTAATTCACAGCGTCGAGCAGAAATCATTGAAGCAATGAAAGATATTTGTGGGCAGTACGGGTGGAAAAGCTATAACTTGGATAGTCCAAAAGATTGGGCAGGGATCGTTCGAGAAAAAAGTTTGCAGGATTTTCTTTCTGAAGAAGATCATGTCGTGGCTATCAAAAAATTTTTCCTGCAAACACTAGATGAGCTAGAGCAAATCAAAAATCAGTATTCACAACTTCCTTGGGTCGCAAGTCAAGAAAACGAAGAAGCCCCTGATGATACATTGTCAGCTACCTAAAAATGCTTTCAACTGTGAATTTAGCGAATCTATTTCAACTTAAACGATAGCAAAAATCATGAAACCGGATTTAGATCGATCAACTGTTCTCAAAATTCTTGAATCTGCATTTTACCGCTGCGCAGAACTTGATTACCGCAATGCGCATATTCATAATGAAGAAGATGTTCGATCAGCTACGTATCGGTACGCTAGGAATGCCTTAGATCTTGCATCGAACTGGAGAATTCTCGTTAATCCTTCCGCATCTCTAGTAAGTACAGGTGTGAAAAATCACTGCAAGCCTGATTTTGTAGTTTTTCATTGGCCAGATACACAGAGCTATCCCTCAGTAGAAATTTTTTTAGAAATCAAGCATTGGCCAAATGAGGATAAAATAGAACGAGATCTTAAAAAACTACAAAAAATAAAAAGTGAGTTTTCTGAAGACTCACCAACGATTGCCTTTTTTGCAATTGTGGGACATGGATTTAACAAGCAATCAGCAGAATCTTTAAGAATCAAGATGATTGATAAATATCAAGCATTGGTGTGGTTAGTACCGCATTGGTCTGATGAGTGGCAGCCGGACGGAGCTTTGTATCAAGGGCCATTTTGGGATAACGTGGGACTTGATCCGTGGAGAGCAAGGTTAAAACACAAGAAAACAAATGGCTAATAATAAAGGTAGAGATGCGCAACTGGCTATGTCAAACGTTGAACAAATTGAAGCGGCAATTCTTTCATTCCCATCCAGTGAGTTTGAACAGTTAAGGTTATGGTTTTTTGATTTAGACTATGAACGCTGGGATCAACAGATAGAGCAAGATATTGAAGCGGGTCAATTAGATGCACTTGCTCAGGAGGCGATCGCTGAGTTTCAATCTGGTCATTGCCGAGATATTTGATGCACCACACAACCCGGAAATTTCGGCAATACTATATAGATCAGGAATCATTCTCCAATTGGGCATCCAATGCCGCCCGCGCAATCTTCGTCGTGTAAAGAACGATCGCCACCGTTGCCACCAACCCTAAAATCCAGAGCGCCCACTGCACCGCCGAACCCTGCTCCGATTCCGTCCCCAGGGTTGCCAAACTTCCCGCCAAAGAACCCAAATAGACATACATCACCGTTCCCGGCATCATGCCAATCCAAGAGGCCAAAAAATAATCCCGGAGCGAAACCTGGGTGACACCTAAACCATAATTGAGCAAATTAAAGGGGAAAATGGGCGACAGCCGCAACAGGCCGACAATCTTCCAACCCTCCTCAGCCACCGCCCCATCAATCGCCTTAAACTTCGGCTTCCCCTCAATCTGTTGCGCCACCCACCGCCGCGCCCCATAGCGACCCACCAAAAACGCCGCCGTTGCCCCCAACGTCGAAGCAATGGAAACCCAAATCGACCCCTGCACCACCCCAAACACCACCCCCGCCCCTAGGGTGAGAATCGAACCGGGGAGGAAAAACACCGTCGCAGCAATATAGAGCAGGATAAACACCACCGGCCCCCAAAGGCCCAACTGTTCAATTTGGTCTAAGAATTGTAAAAAATATTGTTGCACGTTGAGTTGTTTTCCCAGAATAATCAAAGCCGCAACAGCGAGAATAATCCCCACCGTCTTAGCAATTTTAAGAGTTAAGGATTGCGCGGGTTGTGAAGTCATAATGAGATTAAGATCCTCCAGATAAAATATAAGATTATTCTCGTGCCATGGCTCCGGGAGGCTCTGCCGCCTGATGAAGGTAAAGCCTCCAGGGGAAGGTTCAGTCCGTAGGGGCGAAAAATTTTTCGCCCCAAAATCTTTCGCCCCTACCGTGCTACACCAACGCGCCGCCACAACTGGAACCACAGCCAGCGGTGCAGCCATAGCAATAGTCAGCGGTTTGGATTTCGCTGATTAAATCCAGACTTTTACGGGCCAACAATTCGCCAATGGTGAGGGGTTTTCCTTGGGGAAAAACCGCTTCCACTCCAGCCATTTGGTTGAAATCACAATCATAGATTTTGCCCTCATAGTCCACTGATAATTGATTGCGACACATTAAATGATTAACCGTCTCCCCATTGTGATTCGCCGCGAGAAAAGCCTGATAATCCGCCGCAATCCCCTGACGCTCTAAATACTGCTGCGTCCGGCCAATGGGAATATTCGTAATTGTGTAGAGGTCGTTAAACTCAATGCCAAAATGCTCCCGGAGATAGGCGTGATAATCCGCCGCCAGATTTTCCTGCGGGGGGGGCAGTTGGAAATGGCCCGCCTGGGGCAAACTGGGGTTATAGACGAGATCCAAACCCAAACGGGGATCGCGGGCATAACCCCGCTCATTAAGGGCTTGGAGAGCGGCGATCGCCCCCTGATACACCCCCGCCCCCCGTTGGCGATCGACATTCTTCTCTAAATAACAGGGCAACGAAGCCACCACCCGCACCTGTTGCGCCGCAAAATAATCCGGCAAATCTTCAAAACCGGGGGCAAAAAAGATCGTCAGGTTCGATCGCACCAACACCCGTTTACCCGCCCGTCGCGCCGCCTCCACCAAGGGCCGAAACCCATAGTTCATTTCCGGTGCGCCTCCGGTGAGATCAACGGTTTCAATTTGGGGGAACTGTTCAATCACGGTGATCAACTGCTCACAAACTGCCGGGGAAAGCTCCTCCGTGCGTTGGGGCCCCGCCTCCACATGGCAATGGGTGCAGGCCAAATTGCAGCGGCGACCCAGATTGATTTGTAAAACCGTGATCCGCCCTTTGGCTAAGGGTTCCGGTAAAACCTCGGCAAAAGGGATCCAGGTGGGAGGGGCATTGACGGTAGGAGTCTGAACCATAGGGGTTAAAATTCAAAAAAGACTGACGTTAATCTAACGCGCCCTCAATGGGCTAATTTGATTAAAACGGGTTTAGGTGAATTTTTGCTGAATTTTCGGCGATCAGGGTTCCATCACATTTGCCACCGCTTAGACTGGATCAATAAGACTCAACCCTTTTGGATTGCAACCCTTTGAGCCGATGCTAGATAGCTTTAAACGCAACGACACCCTGAAGCTGGCCCTGGACTCGCGCTATTGGCTCCTGGCCTTAGCGGCGGGCTTAATGCTCTTTCATCTCGCCCTCACGGATCAGACCGGAGACATGAAAGGCTTTAGTATTAGCCTGATCTTCTGGGGGGCGATCGCCTCCATGGTCTGGGATAAACAGGAAACCCTCCGATTTCGCACCAGCCTCTCCGCCAGCCTCTTCGCCACCACCCTGCTGATCCTCACCTTTTGGAAAATTCTGCAAATCTCCAGCGGTGGCATCTTTGTCCAAGCCGTACCCTTGATTTTCGGGTTCAGCTTGGCCCTCATCGCCTCCAGTTGGCGGGGGCTAGGGCAATACCGCAAGGAACTGCTGGCCTTTGCCGTTCTTGCCCTACCGGGAGAGCGGTTTTTAGCGGGCAACATCGAAAGCCTCGTCCAAAGCATCACGGGCTATAGCTTTACAATGCTCACCGCCGCAGCAGCCACCTTTGGCTTAAACCTCGTGGGCATCCGAACCTTCCTTGACAATGGTGTTTATATGCACCTCTCCCGCTCCATTGTCCGCGTCCATGAAGGGTGCTCCGGAGCCGGGATTATTGATTTTCTCCTCCGGCTCAGTTTTTTGTTCTTGATCATTTTCACAACCACCCGCCTGGGCAAATACTTGGCCCCAGTGATTGCGATTCTCCTCGGCTTTCTCGTCAATAGCTTCCGGGTTGCCGTCATGGCCTACCTGATCAATGATTTCAATACTGAAACCTTTGATTATTGGCATGTGGGCAGCGGTTCCCAAATTTTTGGAGCCATTGGCGTCATCCTCTTTGGGTTAATCTGTTTCCCCTTTATTAAGTCTGAATCTTCCCAACCTGCGGCCGAACCCCCTGTTGACCATGGAACCTAGCGACATCGAAACCCCCAACCCGCCGGAAACTCTGCCTCCCGTAAGCCCACCAGAACCGGATCCTGATACTCCCCAACCCCTGCGGCTGGGGATTTTAGCCGCGAATGTCCTGCTGTTGGTGGGGGTAACGGCGGCGGTTTTTCTCAATCCCAATGTGGGCAATCTGCGGGAGTATGAATTTCCCGAAGACCTCAATTTAAGGGGTTGGAAGTTAGAAGGCAGTGAGGCCCTCGAACCGGTGGAAAAACCGGAATATGAGGGGTCGAGCTATCGCGCTGGCCGCCATTATCGCTTCCGTCAGGGGGATACTCCCCTCGATATCGAAATTCGCTATGTGACGGAAACCTTGGGAGGCGTAGATTTGTTTACCCGTGAGCATGAACGGTTCACCGCCGAAGTCCATGAGGAGGCAATTAACGCCCGTATTCGCTCCTCGGCGGTAACGGGGCATTTTGCCGAAATTAGCCACGGGGGCTATGCCTATATCACCGCCTGTATTAATCCTCGGGGGTTCAGTTCTGCCACGCCGGAGCAGTACGAGCGCAATCAAGAACTTTACGATATGGTGATCGAGCGGGCGATTCCTTGGCTCTTGGGGCGGGAACGGTGGCGGGATGACCGCTGTTTGTGGACGTTGATGTATACACCTTTGGGGGATGATCCCCAGGTGGCCCATAGCCTTCTGGAAACAGCTTGGCAGGATTGGTTCCAACTCTGGCAGGGAAATTTTCCGCCGTTGTAATACCATGACTCAACTCCCTAACCAACGCTGGCACATTGCGCCCCCCCAACCGGAACAGGTACAGACCCTCGTGGCGGCGACGGGGCTTTCTCCCCTCTTGGCTCAGGTTTTATGGAATCGCGGCCTGGATAGTCCCCAAGCGGCAAGGACTCACGTTGATCCGGAGTTGGCAACGCTGCCGGAACCATTGGCGGAGTTTCCTGATTTGGGGCGGGCGGTGGCGATTTTGCAGGAGGCGATCGCCCAAAATGATCCCATCCTCATCTGTGGGGACTACGATGCCGATGGCATGACCAGCACGGCGTTATTGATCCGCGCCCTCCGTCATTGGGGGGCACAGATTGACTATGCTATCCCCAGCCGCATGCATGAGGGCTATGGCATGAATAACCGCATTGTTGAGGATTGCGCCCAAGCCGGGGTAGGGGTGATCATCACGGTGGATAACGGCATCATGGCCCATGAGCCGGTGCAGTTGGCGGTAGATTTGGGCTTGAGTGTGATTATTACGGATCACCATGATTTGCCCCCAGAATTGCCCGCTGCGGATGCGATCCTCAACCCGAAATTATTGCCGGAGCATTCCCCCTATCGCAGTTTGGCGGGGGTGGGGGTGGCCTATGTGTTGGCGGTGGCCACGGGCCAAGCCCTAGGACAGTTAAAGGGGTTAACGGCGACGCTCTTGGATCTCTGTACCCTGGGCACGATCGCTGACCTGGCCGCCTTAAATGGGGTCAATCGCCGCTGGGTGAAACGGGGGTTAAAATCCCTGCCGCGATCGCCCCTAGCGGGGGTACAGGCTTTAATTCAGCAGGCGGGAGCGGAGGAGAGCAAAAAGCCGATGCGCCCCGATATGATTGGTTTTCGCCTTGGGCCGCGGATTAATGCCATTGGTCGCATTGGTGATCCCTGTACGGTGATTGACCTCCTCACCACCGATGATCCGGCCATCGCCCTAGAGCGGGCCATGGTCTGCGCAACGACGAATCAACGGCGACAGCAGTTGTGTGAACAGACGGAACAGGAGGCGGTGGCTTTGGTGGAGGATACGCCCTTACCCTGGGAGCGCGATCGCGTCCTGATCGTTTACAAAGCCGATTGGCATCATGGTGTGATCGGCATCGTCGCTTCCCGGTTGGTGGAGCGGTACGGCGTGCCGGTGTTTATCTGCACCCAGGAAAATGCCACAACAATCCGAGGCTCTGCCCGCAGTATTCCTGAGTTTCACGTTGCCGAAGCGTTGGAGTTTTGCCATGATTGCCTGATCAAACATGGGGGCCATCAAGCCGCTGGCGGTTTTAGCGTCACGGTGGAGCAGTTCCCTGCATTTCAAAACAAGTTGAGCGAGTTTGCCCACCAATGTTTAGCACCGGAACACCTCAAGCCGCTGATTAGCGTCGATGTCCAAGCGGATTTTGACCAACTCACGCCCCAACTGTATGCCGAAATTGAGAGCCTGCAACCCTGGGGCATGGGGATGCCGATGCCCATTTTTTGGACTCCCCAGGTGCGGATTTTGGAGCAGCAGGTACTAAAGGGCAATCATTTGAAGTTGACATTAGCCCAAGGGGATCGGGTGTTAAAGGCGATCGCCTGGCGCAAAGGCGAATATTTCCCCCTCCCCAGCCCCGTGGATCTGGCCTATAAACTGGAGGAAAACCATTGGCAGGGCCAAACAACGCTACAACTGGAAATCGTTGGCATCCGTGCCGCTCTCCCTAACCCATCCCTCACCACCTTCACCCACAGAAACCGCTCCTATCAATGCAGTTTTGCCAAAGCCGGCCAAGAGCTACGGATTAAAAATGATCAAAACCAAGTCTTAGCCGTGCAGCAGGGGCAACGGGTGGGGTTATTGGGGGAAAACCGGGAAACCGCCACGACGGTGGATGTCACCAAGCCCCATTTCTACAGTTTAATCAAAGCAGCGATCGCCGCCCTCAACCCCTAAATATCACCCCCCATGAGTGGAGACCCTAGGCAGGCGATTAACAAAGCCGCTATCTTGTGGAAAACCATTCCCCATTCCCCGTTCCCCGTTCCCCATGTCCAATGCCAGCGCCAATCTCAAGCCCGTGCCTGCAAAACCTACCCGACGGTGGCTAGGGATGACGATCCTCTTGGGGCCGGCCGGATTATGGTTATTGCTCCTTTTGGTGTTGCCCACGTTGGTAATCTTTGAACTCAGCCTTGTGCCAGGGATTCGCCCCGGCGATGTGGTCAACCCCAGCGGCCTGGCGAACTATTGGCGGGTCTTTGATGGGGTGAACCTGCGAGTGGTGGGGCGATCGCTCCTCCTGGCCAGCGGCACCACCATCCTCTGCCTCCTCATGGGGTTTCCCGTCGCCTACTGGTTAGCCCAAATGGCCCCCCGCCGCTGGCGTAATCTCCTCCTCTTGGGGTTCATCCTGCCCCTGTGGACATCCTCTCTGCTGCGTACCTATGCCTGGATCACAATCCTGCGGCCCACCGGGATTTTAAATACCCTCCTCACCACCTTGGGGCTACCGGCGTTGGATCTGCTCAACCGCACCCCAGCGGTATTTATCGGCATGGCCTACAGTTATCTCCCCTATATGGTGTTGATCCTCTATGCCACTTTGGAAAAGTTAGATCGTGAACTGTTAGAAGCCTCCGCCGATTTGGGGGCGAATCCCCTCGAAACCTTTCGGCGGGTGACGATTCCCCAAACCCTACCGGGGATTGCCGCTGGCTCCCTGTTGGTGTTTATTTCTGGCCTGGGGGATTTTGTGGATCCAGAATTGTTGGGGGGAGCTTCTAGCATGACCCTTTCCCGGTTAATTTATAACCAGTTCCTCGGTGCATCGCGAAATTGGGGGTTTGGCTCTGCCCTCAGTGTTGTGTTAATTTTTGCCGTCAGTGGGGCGATCGCCCTGTTAATTAAATATGGCGATCGTGAAGCGAGACCATCCTAACCTCGATTATGGCAATAAACCGTTTTAAGCATAATTGCGGAACAAACTAGCTATTTTAGAGTCGAACCCTGATGGCCGAGTCATTTTTGTGAACTAAGCTAGAGACTATGACAAACTGTTGATCATCAGTCCACGTACAGGTGTCTTGAGGAGTTCCCGTGAAAAAAACCTATTTCAGTCAAACCCTTTCCCTAACACTGTTGGTGATGGCCTTGGGGGTCATCACTGCCCCAGTCGCCATAGCTGACTCCCCTGTTGAATCTGATTCGGAAGAACTCTCTACCACAACGGCAGTTAAGCCGGGTGATCACTCAGTTTCTGAGTTTGATGCCTTGGCCATGGCAGAGGGAAAAAAGGTGATCCAAAGCAATACGCCCCTCACCATTCATCCCTACGCTTTTACCGCCCAAGGTCAGGCGATCGCCAGTGCAGCCCAAACCTCTCCCATGCGGGCCGTTGCTCCTCCCCCTATTCTGGTGGCGGAAATGAACAATAGCCCCATGGGTCAGGTCAACAATGTCTTTGAACTGCGGGACATTTCCCCCACGGATTGGGCCTATGCGGCGTTGCGGGATTTGGTGAACCGCTACGGTTGTATTAAGGGTTATCCCGATGGTACCTTCCGGGGCAATCGCGCCCTCTCCCGCTATGAGTTTGCTGCTGCCCTCAATGCCTGTATGCAGGTGATTGAGCAAAGTTTGGCCCAAATCGGCGATCGCTTTGCCACTCAGCAAGACCTTGAAGCCCTCGGCCGCCTCGTTCAAGAATTTGAAGCCGAACTCGCCAACCTCACCACCCAGGTAGACGACATCGAAGAGCGGGTGCAAACTCTCGAAGATAACCAATTTTCCACCACCACCAAACTCTTTGGGCAAGTCACCATGGGGGTGCAAGGCCGCACCCGTGGCGGTTTTAGCATTGCCGGCAGCCGCTTTGACGATACCGAAAACGAAATCAACGTCATCCACAGCACCAACCTCAGCCTCTTCACCCAATTCAGCCCCCGCAGCCTCCTCCTCACCACCTTCAACGCCGGTGTAGGCCGCACCACGAACCGCTTTACCGACACCCTCGCCAATTACATCGGCCTTGCCTACGAAGGCGGGGACAACAATCGGCTCCAACTGTCCGACCTGAACTACCGCCATCTGTTTGGCACTAACTTTGCCGTCATGGTCGGCCCCCAAGGCATCAGTCCGGTTAACGTTTTCCGGGGTACAAACCGCATTGAAAGCCAAGGCAGTGGGCCGCTATCGCGCTTTGCCCAACGCAACCCGATCATGAGCATCGGCGGTGGCCGTGCCGGTGTTGGGATTGACTGGCAAATCAACCCTGATATGAGTTTCCAGGCTGTCTATGCTTCCCAACTGCCTGCGGATCCGCGCAATGGTGGTCTTTTTGGTGGCGAGAACAACAGCACCACCCTCGGGGCACAAGTTGTTGTCTCTCCCAGCCGTAACATCGACCTTTCCCTGCAATACATCAATGCCTACACCCCCTTTGGTCGCCTCCTTACCGGTGTTGGTGATGATCAACTGATCCTTGGGAATACCAGCACCGTCTTTAACTTGCGGGCCCCAATGCAGACCAACGCCCTTGGTTTTGGGGCAGAGTTCCGGCCTTCTGAACGAATCACCCTGGGGGGTTGGGCCGGTTACACATTCTCGAATTACATCGTGGCAGACGGAGGTGTGGAAACCTTTAACTGGATGACATTCCTGAACTTCCCCGATCTCGGTGGGGATGGCAATCTCCTGGGGCTGTACTTCGGTCAACCCCCCCGGATCACCCGCAGCACTATGCCCGATGCTGCCACGGGCGATCAAGCCCGTAACCTCGCCAGCTTTCTAGGCCGGGGTGATATTCTCAACGCTGATCCCGGTGGTCAACAGGGAGCTACCTACCACGTTGAAGCCTTCTACCGCTGGCAACTGAGCCAAAATATCAGCATTACCCCTGGCCTGGTTTGGGTGATCAGCCCGTTCCATATCGGCAGTAATGACAATATCCTGATCGGTGCTTTGCGGACGACGTTCAGTTTCTAAACTGGCTAAACTTTCCGGAACTAGCCAAAAACTTTTTGAATGGGGGAACCTTTGGGTTCCCTCTCGGGTCAAAGGCAATAACAACGCAAAACCGTCCCGCGTGCTTCTGGAGTAGTTTCGTTTCGCTATTACGTTGGGTTTGTGCTGTCCGTAAAATCACACAGGTTTCTTTGTTCTTCCTCTAGGTTCACTGAAGCGTTTTCTATCCCTCGTTACTCAATTTCTGGAGTCTGTTCCATTATGATGTCTCAATTCACTCGCAAAACCGCACTTTCTTTAGGCTTATTGGGCAGCCTCGCTATGGTTGCCGCCCCCGCCGCAGAAGCCCAAGTGCAAGTCACCGGCGGCAGCATTGAAGGAACCGCTGCCTTTTTTGTTGGTGGGCAGGAAACTAGCCTCTTCGACATCGCGATCCGCAACCTGCAAATCGTCAGCCCCAACGGTGTCCTGACCAACCCCGCTTTCGTCCCCACCGCTACCGGGGGCTATGAGCGTCAAGCCAACGATAAAGTTACAGCGGGAGACACGGGCTTAATCACCGGGAAACTCTCCGGGATTGGCTTCAGTGCTACTGGTTCCTTAATCCCCTTCTCCAACGTTGACACCGCTTTAGCTTACAACGTCGGTCGTTTTAGCCTAATCGGCAACCCCATCGCTGGTGCGCTCATCTCTGCCGCTAGCCTGCCTCAAATCTTCATTCCCCTCGAAGGCATCTCTAGTGATGGTAGTGTCCAGGTTGATAATGGTGAAATGCAGATTGGGGATCTCAACGCGAATATCACCGCTGGTTTCATCAATCTTCCCTCTGATATTGAATTTCGGGGTTCCAGTGCTGCTCTCGCTCCGATGCCCTTTGAAATGCCCCGTAAGATTAAGTTCGCGTTTGAAGGCGACGATGTCACCAATGCGGATTGGTCTTATGACGGTGACACCCTAGAGTTTTCTGGTGAAGCCAACAAAAAATTTGAACTTTCCACCTTTGGCAATGGCCGTCGTGACAAGTTTAAACTGGAGGCATCCAACGGTTTTGTTGACATTGCCCTGGGTAATGCTCGGATCACCTCAGGACAATATTTCGAGTCTGATGGTTCTTCCCCCGTAGACTACAAAATCAAAGGACAAACCAACGGGATTTTGGCACTCTTCGCTCCCGGTCAAGTCGCGGTTTCTGGTTCTGGGCGGAACACCACCTTTGAGATTGAACAAGGTGACAATAAATTTAAGGGTAACACCCGTGGTAATGGGACTGTTGATTTATTCGCTGCGGCTGGTATGACCAGTATTGATGCTATCGCCCCCATTTACTCGCTGTCCCAGTATCAATCCGTTACCCGTGATACCCAGTTTGCTTTTGTGCAAAACATTAGCGAAAGTGCTTTCCAACGGAACAGCGTTCGCTTTGGTGGCATGAGGTTAGTCTTTGATGGTTCTCAGTTCGCCGACCAAAGCGGTTCTTTCACGTTCAAAACCCGGGGTTCTGAATCCCTGTCTCAGGCTCAGATTTTTGTCCAAAACATTCTGAATAATATTCAGTTTGTGGGTACGAGCCAATCAGCCAATAGCATTTTCTCTGGTGGCTCCACGGCTCAGTTCGAGATTGTTGCGGCTCCTAGCTTTAACCTCAAGGTGCGCAGCAGCCGTAGCGGTCGTGTGAAAGTGAAGTTCGTGCAACAACGCGGTCGTCGGGTTTTCGTGGCTACTCGTGACAACGTGGGTGTGGCTGCTTTTGAACAAAGCGGGCCTGGTAGCCGGATGTTCCCTGGGTTGTTCGGTGTGCGTCAACTCTCTGAAGAAGATGCTGCCTCGATCTATGAACTCATCGATACTCTCTCGGTCAGTGAAGCCCCCGCTGAAGAGGTGGATGCTCCTGATGTGGATGACGATGCTGATGATGTTGAGGTCGATGATCTCGACAGCGATGATGACGATGACGATCTCGACAGCGACGACGATGACGATGATGACGATCTCGACAGTGATGACGACGATGATGATGTCGAA
>RECT01000447.1 GCA_007693875.1 Spirulina sp. DLM2.Bin59 | reverse complement strand
ACCCATCGACACCCCCCGCCCCACCTTCGGCTTACTGGCCCAACGCTACCGGATTATTCGCCAACTGGGGGATGGCGGCTTTGGCCAAACATTCCTCGCCACCGATGAACAGTTTCCCGGCCAACCCCAATGTGTGGTCAAACAGTTGCGCCCCTACCGCGCCACCCCCCAAACCCTGCAACTGGCCCGCCGTCTGTTTTTTAGTGAGGCGGAAGTTTTGAGCCAACTGGGGGAACATCCCCAGATTCCCCACCTGTTAGCCTATTTTGAAGAGAATGATGAGTTTTACCTCGTTCAGGAATACATCGAAGGGGCAGATATTGAAACGGAGTTGACCCCAGGGAAAACCTGGAGTGAAGTGAAGGTGATCCGACTGCTGCGGGAGGTGTTGACGATTCTTCAGTTTGTCCATGGCCAGAATGTCATCCATCGGGATTTGAAGCCTGCGAATATTCGCCGCCGCACCAATGGAGAATTGGTGCTGATTGATTTTGGGGCGGTGAAGCAGATCGGGGAGCCGGGGATGAAGCCGGATAAAACGAAGGTGACGGTGGCCATCGGTACGCCGGGCTATGCCCCCAGTGAGCAAACCCAGGGCAAACCCCGGTTAAATAGTGATCTTTATGCTTTGGGGATGATTGCCATTCAAGCCCTAACGGGGATTGAGCCGGAACATCTCCCGGAAGATCCCCATACGGGGGAGGTGATCTGGCACGATCGCATTGGTCAGAAAAATCTCAATCCCCTACTGCGGCAGGTGTTGGATCGCATGGTGCGCTATGATTTCCGCCAGCGTTATCCCGATGCGGCGGCGGTGTTGGCGGATCTGGCGGATTTGGGTTCCCGGCGGGCGACGGTGTTGCGCCCCATTCAGCAGTTGAACCGTAAGCGGGTGCATCCGGTGGTGGCGATCGCCATTATTACAACATTAATCATCGCTATTTTTGTCGGGGTCGTTCAGCATTTGGTGCGACAGATGGCCCTGGATGCCGCCAGCCTCCAGCCCGCGACGATCTCCCCAGCGGTGTCGCCCCTCACCGAGGGGGAGGAATCCCTTCCCCCCTTAACGGGCCAAGCCACGGCCTTAAACGTGACCGTTACCGCTGCCGCCTACAATGCCAATCTCAACCGCCTCGTTATGGTGGCCGCCAACCCCAATCAACTGTATGTGTATAGCCTGCTTTCCCAACGGTTGCAGAATATTCCCCTGGGGGATGTACCCCGCCAGGTGGTGCTCGATCCAGCGGGGCAACGGGCGGCGGTAGTCCATGACCAGCGGATTACGGTGGTAAATTTGCAACGGAATCAGGTGGAGCGGGTGATTGATCGGCCCATGGCGATCGCCTCCCTCGTGATCACCGCCAATGGGTGGCTCTACCATTCCAGCGATCATGATCGCCTCTTTGCCATCAACATTGCCACGGGGGAAACGGTGGCGGAGCAGGAGGGGGGGGCGATGGCCAGTCACCTCCTAACCCGCAGTTCCCTGACGCTGCACCCCAACGGCCGCACCCTCCTGGCCTTGACCCCAGGGGGAACCCTCATCCATGTCTTCAGCATCAACGGTGCGGAGATCGTCCCCATAGCCACCTGGACAGCTCCCAGTGAGGAAGGGTTAACCTTGGGCGATCGCCTTTGGATCTCCCCCGATGGTCAGCAGGCCATCACCAATCAGGGCGATCGCTTTCCCCTCCCCCGCCTTCAAGGATCCCAAACCCTACAAACCCAGCGGTTGCCCTTGGCAAATACCACCGCCCCGGAGTATGACCGCTTCGCCTTTGCCCCCGGCCAGATCCTCGCCCTCGACGGGGTTCCCCTCCAAAAACTCAGCCACATCGCCCCCCAAACCCTGAGCCACAGCCAAACCTGGCAAATCCCTCCCCAGGGCGAAACCCCCCATGTGGGCCGTCACCTCTTCTTCAACCCCCGCAGTCAGGAATATTACCTCCTCACCCAACCCCAAGGGGGCGGCCCTGGGGTTTTATGGCGGGGAACCCTAGAGCAATAGAGCTTGCTAAGGCCATTGATAAAAAAAAACTATCAGTGCTTTGTTAAGAAAGTGTTACAAAGGCGCACAATGGGAGGAAGTCAAAAAAACTATGCTTTTTTCCCCTTAACCTCACGGCTCCATCTTTAAAATGATCGACTCTTTTCCGTGGTTGACCACCATTTTTGCCCTTCCCCTCGTTGCTGCCCTGGCCATCCCCCTCATCCCTGATAAAGATGGCAGGACGCTGCGTTGGTATGCCCTCACCGTTGGTTTGATTGATTTTGCCCTGATGTGCCAAGTGTTTTGGCAGCATTACAACCCCGCCCAAGCCGGGTTCCAAATGGTGGAAACCTTTAACTGGTTGCCCGCCCTGGGGATTAGCTGGACAGTTTCCGTCGATGGCATTTCCGTCCCCCTCGTGCTCCTGGCGGGGTTTGTCACGACGCTTTCACTGCTCTCAGCCTGGCAGGTGGATCGTAAACCCCGCCTCTTTTATTTCTTAATGTTGGTGCTCTATGCAGCCCAGGTTGGCGTATTCATCGCCCAAGACTTGATCCTCTTCTTTGTCCTTTGGGAATTAGAACTGGTTCCCGTTTACCTATTGGTTTGCATTTGGGGCGGCCCCAAACGCCAGTATGCAGCAATGAAGTTTTTGCTCTATACGGCGATCGCCTCCATCTTCATCCTGATCACCGGCCTTGCCCTTGCCCTCTACGGCGGCGGCCCCATTAGTTTTGATTTGGCCACCCTCGGGTTAAAAGATATTCCCCTGGCCCTCGAATTGCCCCTCTATGCCGGTTTACTCTTCGCCTTTGGCGTGAAGTTGGCCGCCTTCCCCTTCCATACCTGGCTCCCCGATGCCCACGGTGAAGCCTCCGCCCCGGTATCGATGATCCTGGCTGGGGTGCTGTTGAAAATGGGAGCCTATGGCTTAATCCGCTTCAATATGGGTTTATTACCCGATGCCCATGTCTACTTTGCGCCGGTCTTGGTGACATTGGGGGTGGTGAACATCGTCTACGGGGCGCTCAACTCCTTTGCTCAAACCAACATGAAGCGGCGGTTAGCCTATTCCTCCGTGTCTCATATGGGGTTTGTGTTGATCGGCATTGCCTCCTTCAGTGATTTGGGGATGAGCGGCGCTATGTTGCAAATGATTTCCCACGGGTTGATCGCCTCGGTGCTGTTCTTCTTAACCGGCGTAACCTACGATCGCACCCACACGATGACCATGGACGATATGGGGGGCATTGGCCTCTTTATGCCTAAGGTGTTCGCCCTCTATACCGCTGGGGCCATGGCCTCCATTGCCCTACCGGGGATGAGCGGATTTGTCAGTGAATTGGCCGTATTTCTAGGCATTGCCACCAGCGACTTTTATAGTCTGCCCTTCCGGGTGGCGATCGTTTTCCTCGCAGCGGTGGGGGTAATACTCACGCCCATTTACCTGCTGTCGATGGTGCGGCAAGTGTTTTACGGATCCTTCTACGGCTCCAAAGAAATCCCCGCCTGCGATATTACCGACCCTGAACTGCGTCGGGATTTCACCGAAAACCAAGCAGCGGTCTGTTTTGGTACCGATTGCGTCCTCCCCGGCGAGGCCGGTTTTGGCGATACCCGCCCCCGGGAAGTGATGATCGCCGCCAGTTTCCTCGCCCTAATTGTGGCCATTGGCTGTTACCCCAAATTAGCAACGGGGATGTACGACACCACCACCACGGCCATCAATGGCGCAATGATCCAAGCCTACGAACAAGCCACCCCCCTGCGGGCCCAGGCTACCCCTGGGGCTACTTTGGCGACAATTAAAGAGTAGGAAGTAGGGAGTAGGAAGTAGGAAGTAGGGAGTAGGGAGTAGGGAGTAGGAAGAAAGAATTTCCCACTTCTCACTTCTCACTTCTCACTTCTCACTTCTCACTTCTCACTTCTCACTTAAATAATAAAACTTCAAACTTCACACTTCACAGAT
>RECT01000446.1 GCA_007693875.1 Spirulina sp. DLM2.Bin59 | reverse complement strand
CAAACGCCGATCCCTTTGCCAACTTTCCCGCCTATCCCAATGCCCAACGGGGTTCAGAAAGTTTGTTTAATCCGGCTTTACAGGAGGCGGCCCAAAATACTGCCGATGCCCTGCCCACGGTGGCAGCCTTTTATCAAGCCCAAGGGCCAGAGCGGGGTTTTACGCTGACCGTGGCCCGTGAGGGGGAGGGGTTGAAGGTTTATCAGGTGGCGATCGCCAACGCCACCCCCCGCTATCTCCATCTGCTCACCCTGGAACGAAAAACAGTGATGATGCTGCTTTCTGAACCCTTGGATCAAACCACCTTGGCTCGTTTGCAAGAAGTGGAAACCTTAACGGCGGAAGAACGGGAGTTTGAACAATTCTTTGCCCAGTTGTACCGCGATCGCGCTATGGCTGATTTTGAAGTGGATAGCACGGTATTGGCCAACCTCCCCAGCACCCTCGCCAACGATCCTGCCCGGCTCCAACCCAGGGGCAAAATCGCCCAACCCCTCAGTACCGCGAAATCCGACGTGTTAGATCGGCTACGTCAAAATGACCGCTACTTTGCCCCGATGGAGATTGTGCCAGGGACAGGGATTTACAGCGTCAATAGTGCCTTGCCCTTGGTGCATTTTGTCGCCCTTGATGGGGGGCAGGCGACGGGGGTGATCACAACGCGGCCTTAATGTGGGAACTGGGAAGGGAAAAGTGAAAAGGTAAAAGTGAAAAGGCAAAAGGCAAAGGTGGAAGGTGGGAAGTGGGGATCTTTGCTCACTCCTCCCTTCTCTTTCCTCACTCCTCCATTGATGGCATAATGGGGAACGTTGTTTTAGCCAAAGGCATCGGCACAGCATTATGGATATTTTGACATTGGGTTGGGTTGGAGTTCTTGCTTTGTTTACTTGGTCGATCGCAATGGTGGTGTGGGCCCGCAATGGATTCTGAACTGTTTTACAACATTTCACTGCTTGACCTCCTGTTTGTGGCGGCGATCGCTCTCCTTGTTGCGGTGAGCGGTGGTGTGCTGTATTTATCGACCATAGAATGGCGCGATCGCCGTCGTCAGGGTCGCGATAAAAAAATGTAGTCCCCGGCCGCAGGTTGACATCACCGCTGATTTGCCGGATGGTGCATCAGTGGTTGGGGTTGGCATGGGGCTACCCGCCTCCGCCGCCCCCTAACGAGCGGGGCGGGGGAAGCTGCGGGAAATTTCCAGCCCCAGGAGGCAAATAATCCCGATATTAATGAAGATATCCGCCAGGTTAAACACGGGAAAATTGATCAGGCGAAAATCCAAAAAATCCACCACATGGCCATAGAGGAACCGACACACCCCATTCCCTAAGGCTCCGGAGAGGATACACCCATAGCCGATCTGCTCCAACTTGGCCATCTTGGGAGTCCAGAAGGCATAGGCCATCAACCCCAAGCTCACCAGTAGTGAAAGCCACCGCAGCCAATCCGCGCCCCCGGCAAAGAGACTAAAGGCGGCTCCGGTGTTGGTGACGTAGGTAAAGTGAAAGATATTGGGCCAAAGGGGGATGGTTTCGCCAATGAAGCTGAAACGGGCCATCACCCAGTACTTAGTGATTTGGTCTAACACCAGGCCCAACAGGCCCACGAGCCAAAAGCCACGGTTTTTGAGCAGGGTATGGCGCAGGTTCATAAAGGGCAATCAGATGAAACGGGCGTTTCCCAGTATCGCAGATCTATGGCGGGCCGATAGCGGATTGCCCCAAGGAGCCGTTACCAAATGGGGGCGAATGGACTAACGCCACAACCAGCGGAGATTGAGGACAAAACCCGGCAGAATCGGATCACCGCTGAGATCCGGGGGGGCCGACAACACCTCGACCGGACGGTTGGGGCGATAAATTTCCACAGATCGGGATTATCTGCACACAAGGCCTCGAACTGCTCCGGGGTGAGGGTGGCGATCGCACTCACATCGAGGGTATAGATCATCAATCCAGCCTCCGGAAGGAAGGATTTAAGCGGTTTTTAGGGCATGGACGGTACTGGACTCGAACCAGTGACAGCCTGCTTGTAAGGCAGGAGCTCTACCAACTGAGCTAACCGTCCGGTACGATGGACTATCATAGCACGAGTTTTGTTAAAAGCCAAATTATGCCCTCTGGCCGCACCCACGATCGCATCACCCTCTGGACTTTACCGGCGATTGTCGGGTTAACCACCCTCTCCACCCGCAATTCGACGGTGACGCTCCTGGTGGCGGGGGGGTATTTGTTCAGCGGCTTGATGTTTGGGCCGGATTTAGATATTTATTCCGTGCAATTTAAGCGGTGGGGCTGGTTGCGGGGGCTGTGGATTCCCTATCAACGCAGTATGCGCCACCGCTCCCGGTTGTCCCATGGCTTCCTGTTGGGCACCATCTTGAGGCTTTGTTATTTGTTGGGGATTCTGGGTTTAGGCATTGGCCTGGTGATCCTCCTGGGGCAGGCCTTTTTTAACCTCGATTGGCATTGGGGGGAAAGGGCGATCGCCCTCGGTATTTGGTTGAGGAATCATCGCATTGGTTTGATCGCTTTATTTATTGGGTTAGAATTGGGGGCAATGAGCCATGCGATCGCTGATTGGACGGGTTCTTGCTATAAACGGTGGCAGCGGAACAGGGCCAAAGCAAAAGGGAGAAGGGGCAAGGCAAAAAGCTTTAAGTAAGGTTACTTTTTGTAATAATTTGTGATTAAGTTAGGAAACGATTGTGAACGGTGCAAAACCTCCGGAAGTGGAAAACCAAGCAGAAATTAAGGTGCGGGAAATCACGTTAATTTTGCAGCATCTGATTGAACGAGAAGAGGTGACAGTCCGGTTTATTCTAGACCGTCTCTATGAGGTGGCCACGGCGAATATTATGCAGGGCCATGTGCGGTGGCGATCGCTCCATCCCCCCCTCAACCGGATTGCCCGGTGTTCTCAGCCCCTATTTCGCCGCGTCGGGGTTTTCTGGTTTAACCATTATGGTGCTGAACTGATCGCTGATTGGCTCCACTCCCTGGTTCAGTTTGAACCGGAATCGACGGAGGAAACCACCAGCCTCGCATCCTATGAGGTGATTAGGGCTGAGGTTAAGCACCTACCCGCCAACGTGATTACCCAGCACCCCCAAGTGCGGCAATTGCGATCGCAAGTCCGTTTGCTGGCCCTCTGTTTGATCGGCGGCGTAGCCGTAGTGAGCAGCAGCTTCTTCTGGCTCGATTATCGCCTCAAACCCGCCACCTCGGAATTTCTCCAGAATCAAAGCCAGCCACAGGTCAAACAGGACACCAGTCGCCATTTTTAAGGCCAATCGCGTTATTATCACTTGTTGGCGTTTGTTTTATCTTGAGATTGCCCCATGTCTTTTTCCCCATCCAATCCCATTGATGATCAGCTTGCCCAGGCGACTTTGCAGCAACTGCGCCGTAAGGAAGGCAGTTGGGTAGATTGGGGGAAAGGTTGTCAACAACTCCAAAAGGCTGGCTATAATCCCCAGGATATTTTTACCGAGACTGGCATTGAACCGGCCTATCAAAATTTAACGATTGTGGCCGCCCAAGTCTTTGAAAGCTTGGTGGCAGAAGGAGCAGCAGCGGAATTGCTGGACTATTGCCGGGGGCCGCGCAGTGATGTCCTCTATGAATTTCGGGTGTTGAACCATAGCCAACGCCTGGCGGCGGCGGCCCTGGCCATGGAGAAACGCCTTGATGCTGATGAAGCTCGCCAGGTCGTCCAAGCGATGAAGGAGTTCAAAAAAGCGGGGGCTGCGCCGGCGGAGTTCACCAGTCATCCCGGCGATGCCATGGCCTATCAGGTGTGGCGCTGGGCCAGGGCGAAAAAGGATTTACAGGCGCGATCGCGCCTCATTGCCCAGGGTTTAAAGTTTGCCCATTCTGACACCGCCCGCCGTCACATTGAATCGCTCCTCAGTGATTTCAGGGGTCTTGATGACGCCCAGAACCGCCGCGACGATCCCGAGAGCGGGGAGCCCGTCG
>RECT01000444.1 GCA_007693875.1 Spirulina sp. DLM2.Bin59 | reverse complement strand
CAGCTATCAATTTCCCCTCGGTCGCCAAACTCAAGTAACGCTGATGGGATTTGGCGGTGAACATCATGATTATGTCCCCACCACCTTTAGTTTTTGGGATGATGATAATGGTGGGACGGGTTCCCTCTCCCTCTTTGGACAACGGAGCGCCATTTATAATTTTGAAGGGGCTGGATTAGGGTTTACCCACCAATTGAGCGATCGCCTCAGTTTCAGCGCCGGATACCTGGCCAGCTATGCCAACGACCCGACCCCCCCGCAAGCAAACAATCCCTTCAGTGGTGGACTTTTTGACGGTCGCTATTCCGCCCTCGCTCAACTCACCCTTAAACCCAGTGAAAACTTTGCCCTGGGATTAACCTATAGTCACAGTCGCCATAATGTCGGGGGGCCAGTGGCCAGCTTACCGATCTTTTTCGGCGACCAAGGCACGACCCTCGCCAATTTCCCCGTTGTCCCCACTCAAGACGCACGGGTTAACGCCTACGGGGTCGGAGCATTATGGGAAGTTAGCCCCAAATTTGCCGTCAACGGCTGGTTTGCCTATAACCAGGTCAACACCTCCGGGGGCAGGCTACCCCTTTTCTTTGGCAATACTCCCTATTCTGGAAGTTCCGCCGATATTCTCACCTACGGGGTTTCCCTTGCCTTTCCTGATTTAGGCGGCCCTGGTCATTTAGGGGGCTTAGTGGTGGGAGCCTCTCCCTACGCTACCCGTGCCAGAGTCCCGGAACCCTTCCGCACCGGTAACAATTGGTTTGGCTCTAATTTGGGGGAAGACTTTACCGATTTAATTCCTGGAAATGCTGTGCCTTGGCATCTTGAAGGCTTTTATCGCTATCAAATCAATGACCATGTTTCTATCACGCCGGGTTTAATTTGGCTCGCGGCTCCCAATCAAACGACTCGCAACCCTAGTGTTCTCATTGGTACATTAAGATTAACCTTCTCGTTTTAACCGAGGTTTTCACCTTCATTCCCAAAGGCTGCCCAATCAAGAGTAGGGGGGGTGAAGGTGAAATTACCCTTGATCATTCACGAATCAAAGTATTCAGAAAAGATAGTGACATTGGCTTGGATACCGAAGGTGCGTAGGGGTGAAAAATTTTTCGCCCCTACAGGGTTTTAATTTTGAATCAATTGAACCTATAGCAATCATAGATCAATCGTAACATAAGCCCTCACCCCCAGCCCCTCTCCCAGAAAGGGAGAGGGGAATAGGAATGTTCACGAATTATTTAGGGTTGCTCTATCATTTTAAATCGCGAAGACCCGCGAAGCATTCAGGATTTTCATAGGCAGCTAACCTTTTTCTAACTGCGCTAACCAAGCCACAACTGCTTGATCAAATTCTGCTAATGTCACCGTTTCTGATCGACTTTTTTCGTCAACTAAATCTGTAATTTTTGCCCCTTCCGGTGATAAATCGAGACAAAAACAATTGCCAATTCTTTGCCATTGTTTTAAGGAACCAGATTGAATCAAGGTGATTTGATTCAGTAAATCCTGAGTCCATTCGGGACTGTGTTGAATATCCATCACTAAAAATTCTGCTACCCGACGATGAGACGGGTCATTTTTGCGTTGTCCTGGCCAAGTAAAAGTCTTTTCAGCCATAATTTTGATCTAGAATCTAGTTGTCGAATTAATTGGTGTGAGGGCGAAAAATTTTTGTGCCTCCGGCAGGCTTACACCAACGCCCCTCCTCAGATGCGGTTATCGGAGCGGAAAGGCTGTGTTAATTCTGCCATCATTTAACGAAGCTCCAGCGATGGTAAATAAACGATTGTGATTGCCATTGCCTTTGCAATAGTTAGCCGCGTTGGCTGTGGGAGCATTGGAGCCACACCAAGCCCAGCTAGGCGCATTGGCGGGGCAACTTTGGCGATTTCGGGCAGCGTAGACAATGGAATTAACGACTTGGGTTTGAGTGCAGCTATCGGGAAACATCGTCGAGAATTTTCTAGGGTTAGACTGTCCCACATAATGCCAAGTGCCGCCATAAATGCCTTGGCTATTGGCAGGCTGGGTCATTTGAAAATTTTGCACTGTGCTGGGGTTACGGCCACCGGGGCGCGAATGGAATCCTCTCGGCTGATTATGACTCCACTCCCCACAGAAAATATGGGCTTGATTAATGGAAGGATTGGTTCTCGACCAATGATCTAAATTACCGCAACGGCCTTGGCTGAAACCAGCACCCGCAAAGACAAGAATCGCCCCAAAAATCAAGGAGGCGATCGCCATCACCTTCAGCAGCGTTTTTCCATTAAATGGCGTTAATCCGAGTCTCTGGGAAATCATGGCATCCTACTTTCCTATGACTTGCTGACAACAGTTTAACATGGCTCATAATTAAATGGCTCATAATTTCAAGTTTGGTAATACATAGGAACTGACTATCATCAGTTCTCTTTGACATCTGTCCCATGGCTTTAGGTCTGGCCGCTTGTAGATTGTGTTAAACTAAGGTGATGTCATTTTTTCTAGCCCCGTTAACTGGATCAATCGAGCGTGACCTGAAAACTTCAACTATGGCAAAATTTCCCCATGATCTTACTGAAACTATCTGGACTTTAAAACGCCAGTTATTAGATGTTATTGATGCAGCAACATCAACGGAGTTGACACTGTTTGATCGGTATGGCGAAACGAATGAAACGATTGTACTGTTAGATGAGCTAAAAAGCGTATCGGAACGGGCTGTACCTTGGTTTTCTCGATTGTCTAATTTTCAGTTGCGCATGGCTGAGTCTCAGCCGAATATCTCATCTGATATGCTAAATTTAGTTCATCAGTCAATTGACCGCATCCAGATGGAGCTACCAGCCATGGAGCGGAGTATCGAAGAAATCAAAACGGAGTGGAATTTATCATGACACATCAGTTTTCTATTCCTGACCCTGAAGTGACGCAAAGGTTGTTGATAAATTTGCGTCGCAGTCGTTTATCGATAGAAGCGGCAACGTTGGAGTTGGAAAATATTACAATCCAGTTAGATCAGGAAAATCAACAAAAGCGTTTATTGCGTTTACAGCAGGCTATGGGGCGTTGAACGGTGTGAGTTCAGGCAAGGAAAGGGCGAACGTGGCGATTTGCCAGGGGGTGAGGGTGGTGTTACCCTCCATGGGCATTTCGAGAATATTCCGGCGTTCCGGTGTTCCTAGAGGAATCAGCCCCCCCAAGGTTAACGCTGCCGTTTTGCCGTGGGCCTCGTAGGCTCGCAGGATCACGGTTTGGGAATCAGCTTCGCTAGGTTTCAGGGCCATTAAAACGAGATTATCCCCCCCTAGGGTGAGCAGTGATCCCATCGGTGGCAAAACCGGATCGCTGGATGGGGTGAAGGGTAAACACACCGGGGGATGGTTGAGGTTGTAGCCCAGTTGCACGGTGCGGGCTTCCTGCCAAGTTCCTGGGTGGGGATAGAGGGCATAGGTGAATCGGTGACGGTAGGGATCGGTATCATTGCAGCGATCGCTCCCTGGATCAGGCCAGAGCGGACTACGCAACAATGTCAACCGCAAGTGATTCGGCCCAGCATCGTAGCCATACTTGCAATCATTGAGCAAACTGACCCCCCATGCCCCATCACTGAGATCCGCCCAACGGTGGGCGGGGATCTCCCATTTGGCCTGCTCGGCGGCGGTTTGGGGCCGGGTGGGACGGGCGATCGCCCCACAGGCCATCTCTGTTATCACCTGATCAGCGGTTAAATTAAGGGGAAAATTCGCCTTCACCATCACCTGAGTTTCCCGCCAATCTACCTCGGTGGCAATCTTTAACACCCCGCTCCCCGCCTCTAAAATATAGTCTTGGGTAAAGGTAGAGGCTTGGAAACAACGGATCACCCGGAGGTGCGATCGCACTGGCCCCCATGCCAACCATTGCCAATCGAGCAACCTAAACCCATCAAGGGGATGCTGCTCATAATCCGGGGCGATATTCCACGCATCCCAATACTGGCCTTGATCCTGAAAGACTTGCAATTGATTCCCCGGCCCCCGCAACACCGCCCGCCCCTGATACCAAACCT